>NZ_CP073584.1 GCF_018200035.1 Sulfitobacter albidus
GATTTCGCGAAGTTCTTCGACTTGTATGAGAACCGTTTTCTCTCCCGGTGGAGCCTTGGCGTTCACCTGTTCTTGGGCTTCAAGCAGCTTGCGAAGTAGTTCCTTCCTATAGGCAAAGAGGTAAGGACCAGGAATGGATGTCTCGGAGTCGCCAACGAACGTTACGGAGCCGTTCCGCCGCTTGAAATCTCGAAATTCCCTTTTTCGCTCGGGGTTTTGTGTTTCAGCCAGCTCGTCGCGCAAATCGAGAAGTGGTTCGAGCCACTCTTCGCCATTGTCGATCATCGCTTCCATCGCTTTGTCTTTGGTCACGACGGTACACACCCAACAACCGAAACGGGAATTCCCACAGCTTTCAGTTTGCTTATCGACCACAAGCGGGCACTCTCCAGCTTGTGCATTCCGGTACATGGCGAGTAGGTCGCGGTTGTCAGAGCCCCAGGGCGACGGGTTTTGCAGCAGGAAAGCCCACACATCATCCACATTGAACGCCTCGATTGGCGTGAACACAAAAGCCCCCGGTAAAGTGGAATGACGCGACAAAGCCGTTCCGTCAATTTTGTGCAGCGCCATCACCTGAGCTCGGGTTGCGCTTTCAGCGGACCTCACACCCAAAACCATGACGACCTCGCCGTGCTCAGCAACACGGTTCTTGATAAAGGCATTGGCCGGATCAATTTTCAGCCGTTCCGTGCACCATCGGAAGCGTTTCGAAGGAGCAGGGTATCCACGTCCAATCAGATTTACCCAAAAACTGTCAGAAGTCTCCGGAACCACTTTTTGCGCGGTGATTGGCATATTCTGATCTGCCGCTGCTGCGTTAATCGCGGCCAACGTGTCATCGATGTAGTTTACGATGACCGGCGTCTCGACAAGGGTGTCTGAGCTCAAGACAAAGATCTCTTTGCGCCGTTCATCCTCCGGAAGCGCACTTACGGCACTCCATATCAGCTGTAGGGCGCAAGTTGAGTCTTTTCCGCCACTGTATCCGATCACCCATGGCCGGTTGTCAGCAGTGTAAACGGCACGGATGTGATTTTGCAGGGCGGCGAGATCGATTCCTGCTTTTTTTTCCAAGTTTGTATCTGTGGTTGCTGTCATGCGACGACTTTCTCCTCAGCTAATGATGCGAGATAGTCGTCTTCATTCGCCTGCTCTTTTTCGGTTAGTGGCAAGCCTGCCGCGTCAATCAGGACGTTTGTCGCCAGATGTACGGATTTTGCACTGCCATCCATGCCACGCGCGCCCATCACGCGGGGCGCCACAGTTGCGCATTGCGCTTGCTCCAATTGATCTCTGCAAGGCCTGACAAACTTTCCGTCCACTCATCCGGCTTTGCTGCGATCAGGCGCGCACCCAAAGCGCCAAAGGCTTGGAGCATGACGCCATGGGCATGGACCGTTTCTTTGCGCAAATCACCCGCTGTTGTCGTACCTCGCATCAATTTTTGCCAGTCTGGTATTACTTCAGAGACTTGCCTCCAATAAGCGATCACAGTGCTTTCGGTGTCTTCACCAAACCGGTCCGCTTCTTGTCCAGCCAGCCATTTGTTGGCTTGATTCAGACTGGACAAGGTGAAGAGCTTTTTGGCTCGGTTTGAGAGCGACGTTTTTTCTAATTCAATGAATTCCTGAAAGAACGGGATTTCCTCCAGCACTCGGGTGCTCAAGCGTGCTAGTGGGTTCCTGCGGTCATAAAGGACATTTAGCGATCCAGATGGGCGCACTGCATTTTTGTTTAGGTCTGCGAACATTTGCTGGCAGCGCCCCAACCCTTCATCAACAAAGAGCACTACTGAAATCGTTTCGTTTTCAAGCTTGGGCCGCGTTTTGAGAGCCTCTTCAATTGCCGCGCGGCGATGTTGTCCGTCATTCAAGATGATACTAGCTGTCATTGAAAGCCTGAGCTCGCCGACATTGCGGAACTGTAGGCTGTCGTTGGCAGGAGAAAACTCTAAATCACCGTCCACAGATGCGCAGAGCGACGAAAGGGTATATTCTTCGAAGTTTTCCGAGAGATAGGATGCGATTTGGGGAACGCGCACATTTGACAAAACGCGTTGAGCGCGCAGGTCTGCGGGCAGTTCCTGGCTGTCGAATTCGAAAATCTTTGGCACCATCTTAAGTGGCACCATGATCACATAATATTCGGTTCCAGCTTGGACGCCGCGTATTGCTGCAAAATTGTAGAAATTACCACTCATGAGACCCCCTTTGTCGCTAAAATGGAAGTCTATGGAAGTCTGCTGGGAAGTCAACAGCAATCGGGCCAACGGTCCCAGTGATATGTCACGTGGAGGCACCCTCCGACGCGATAGTTTATTTTGCCGAGAGACACGAGCAATTTCGGTGCTATGTCCCATGCCTCCCTCATAAAAGAGCCAGAGAAAGGGAAGCCCGATTGCCGGGCTTGAAAGGATAGAGAGAGTCTCATCCGGGCCCGTCCAAAAGGACGAAACCCATGGCAAAATCCCAAACCAAAGCAAAGACAAAGAAGCAGCCGGTGGCCGCAAAAGCTGCAGCCGCCTCAGCGACAGCGATCGCAATGACACAAGATCTGCGCATGATCCCACTCGATCAATTGGAGTTCAGCCCGCTCAATGTGCGTAAAGTTGCGGCGAGCGACGCTGATGACGCAGAACTGCTCGCCAGCATTCGTGAAAATGGCATCAAACAGAACTTGGTCGTCCATGCGTTGTCTGGCGCAAAATTCGCAGTGGATGCAGGTGGTCGTCGTCTGAAGGCGCTCAAGCAGCTAGCCTGTGATGGCATCATTCCGAACGATCACCCTGTCTCGTGTTTGGTAGAAGACGAGCAAAACGCGACTGTCACTTCGGCGACGGAAAACCTCCAGCGCGCCGCGATGCACCCTGCTGATCAGTTCGAAGCATTTGCGCAGATGATTGCCGAGGGCCGCAAGGAAGACGACATCGCGCTCAAATTTGGGGTCAGTGTTGATCTCGTACGCCGTCGTCTCAAATTGGCCCGCATCGCACCGGAACTCATCGAGCAGTTCCGCGCAGGTGAGATGACATTGGAATGCGTCATGGCGTTCACGTTGACCGATGACCATGATCGGCAAATGACCGTTTGGAACGCGGTCAAAGACAGCTATCACATCCATCCGCAGTCCATCAAACGCCAGCTGACCGAGACGGCACATTCTGCCAGTTCAAGCATCGGGCGCTTTGTCGGCATTGAGGCCTATGAAGCAGCAGGCGGCATTCTGTTGCGTGACCTCTTCGACGATAACGCCGCAGCGCACATGGAGAATCCTGAGCTTCTGGAACGTCTTGCTGTTGAAAAACTTCAAGACGCGGCAAAGGTTTTTGAGGCTGATTGGAAGTGGGTCGAAGTGCACCTTTCCGTCGACTATGGTGCCTTCCGCAGTTTTGGGAGCGTCTATCCACAAGACATCGAACCTGATGCTGACCTGCTTGCCGAAGAGAATGCTCTGATTGCACGAGAAGAAGAACTGGCAGCGTCCAATGATGGTGCGGATTTGACGGATGCCGAGGCAGATGAGTATTACGCGATTGAGCCGCGGCTGCGCGAAATTGAAGCCTTGCAGAAGGCGCGTCAGCCTTATGCGTCGGCTGATCAAGCGATCGCGGGGTGTGTCGTCACGATTGGTCATGACGGCGCATTGCGGGTCGAGAAAGGTTTGGTGCGCCCCGAGGACATTCCCGTCGCTGCGGAACCAACTGAAGATCCGGAAGATGGTGATGCAGAGATTTCTGTTACTCGCCCGAAAGTTACCCCTCCGACGTCCTCAGCACCCGTTCCGGTGTCAGATCCAGCAACAACGCTGCGCAAAGCAGACGGCATCTCAGCAAGCCTCGCAGATGACCTGCGTGCATCGCGCCAGCATATTCTGCGCGCACATTTGGCCGCAGATTACGGTGTGGCGTTTGATGCTATGCTCTATGCGTTGTGCGAACAGGCGCTGTCTCGGTCCTACGGGACAGAGGCACTCAATATCTCAATTGGTCCGTTCCTGGCGCAAAACCGCGAAACGCTGCACCAAGATACGGTCGCCCAAAAGATGCTGGATGCATTGGAACAGGACCTTGCGGTCGAGTGGATGGCGATGGAGAAACCTGATGATTTTCGCGCGATGTCAGCACTCCCCCTGCCCCAAAAGCAATCTCTGTTCGCTTGGGCCGTCGGTCTTGCGATCAAACCGCAGCTTCTCTCTGACAATCACCCTACCCCGATCATCGAGGAAATCGGTGCGCGTTTGGACGTTGATGTAGCTGCCTGTTGGCGCCCGACGGCTTCGACATATTGGGGCCGGGTCAACAAAGGCCATGCAGTCTCAATGGCACGCAAGCTTGTCGGTGACGATTATGCCGAGGAACGCAGCAGAGAACGCAAAGGCGATATTGCGGCCGCGATGGAACGTGCATTCGCCGAGAGTGCCTCCGAAACAGAAGGCTTTGACGCATTAGTTGCCACCAAAACGGCCCGCTGGCTTCCAGACGGTATGGCATTCAAAGGCGTCGATGATCTGGTGGAGACGTCCAGTTCGCCAAGTACTTCAGACGTTGATCCAGCAGAAGATGACGGTGAAATAGCTCCAGATGCGGAAGATACCGCACCGGATGTGTTGCCAGCGTTCTTAAGCGAAACAGCAGCATAGTCCCGAACTTCACGATAGCATTATCTATCTGGGCCGCCCTTGGAAAAAGGGCGGCCCTTTCTGTCTTGCAGGCGCCGTAAGCTGAAATTGGTTCAGCTCGCCTGCAAGGAGACGAACCATGACCGCTGTATTGCAAAACAACCCAACGACAGAGGCCGCAACGATCGCTGCCCAAAACGACGCATTCCGCAAATCGATCATGTTCTTCAACGATGCCGAAGATACGCCCAAAGGTCAGTTTGTGATGACTTCAGGCGTTGCCGCCATGGGTCCAGACGCGCGTCTGGCCGCCACGCGCCAAGTAGCGGCATTTGAGGCTTTCACGCCCGACAACGACCCCCACGGTTCGCATGAATTTGGCGCAGTTGAGGTCTTTGGCACAACGATCTGGTTCAAGGTAGATCTGTATGACGTCAATTATGAAATGGGTGCAGATGTGCCAACTGATCCAGAACAGACCCGCCGTGTGTTGACCTTGCTTTTGCCATCAGAATACTGACTCCCCTCCCCTCCCGTTGATCAGATTTCAGGCCGCTCTCTGATTGAGGGCGGCCTTTTCCGACTGGCGGATTTCAAAGCTCGAGATTGTCTCAGCAGCCGCCCGAGGAGGCCACAAAATGGCACAAACACGGGACTACAAGATCACTCTCTATCCGGCGCATCGTGAAGGGGCATTTGTCGTTACCAAGTTCACGATGATGGACAGTTACCCCGAAAAGCAGCTGCAAGCCGCGGGAATGGACGACCTCATCGCGCAGGTTACCCATTTTGCGATGGAGCACGGCGAGGGCTGTCGTGCGTCCGTGCGGTGTCTCGCAGCCCGAAAGCCGCCGGGGTTCAAGAAGGCGACCGAGGATCTCTATTTCAACCTCGAGGATCGCACGGCCGAAAAATTCACCCGCCCGGCCGCCTGACATTCCCAAACCCACAATTTTAGGCGATCCGGATAAGCTGGATCGCCTCCTTTTCCTGCTTTCAGACATTGGAGACACGACATGAATGCACATCCCAAAACGGCTGCGCTTATCGACACTATTCACGCAAACCCGTCCTCCCACGATACGGCGCATCGCCTGATCCACTCGGCAAACAGCCTGCTGCCACATTTTGAAACTGGCAAAACCATCGACGCCAAGGCGCTTCGTACGACGATGGAGGACGCCTTCGACGCAAGCGACACCAGCGGTGCTTGGGTCTGGAAAGACGCCTATGACGCCGCCGAGATTGCTCAAATCATGATGATCTCGCGCTATGGCAGGTTGATGCAGAAGCAAGCCGCCTCCCCTGCCCAGTTTCTCAGCATGATTGAACGGTTGTCAGCACTTGCGCCCTCACACACACGACGCTCGGAGGACAGCGTCCGTTTGCAACAATTCTCGACCCCCTTGCCCCTTGCGGCAATTGTGGCTCAAGCTGCGGGGTTTCGCACCTCTGATCTGGTCCTCGAGCCATCTGCCGGTACGGGCATGCTTGCTGTTTTTGCTCAGGTCTCAGGCGCAAGATTTGCCTTGAATGAACTCGCTGATACCCGTCGCAAGGTGTTGCAGGCTCTTTTTGAGGGTGTTCCGATATCTAATCACGATGCCGCGTCTATCGACGACCGGCTTGATCGCGCGATCACACCCTCGGTCATTGTCATGAACCCGCCCTTCTCTGCCGCCCAACATGTCGACGGCAAGTTCCGCAAAGCAACCAGTCAGCATGTTCTGTCAGCTTTGGCACGGCTTGCCCCCGCTGGACGCCTCGTTGTGATCACGGGCGAAAGCTTCGCCCCAAAAACAAAGAGCCACCAGTCGACTTTCCGAAGCATTGGCGAAGTTGCGGATGTCGTCTTTTCGGCAGCCATTGCTGGCAAGGTCTTCGCACGACACGGCACGAGCATCGATACGCGGCTGACGGTCATCGACAAACGAAGCGCAGGCAATAATGCGGTAAAGGCTGACGTTGAAGACGTCTATCATCCGCTCTGCGAAACCACCGATGATCTGCTGGCGGCCGTTCTGGCCCATTGCCCGGACCGTGCCGATAATGTGCCCCCCTGCCCTACAGGGGAGCGTCAGACCGCTCAAAAACCTGCGACACGCCTCAATCTGCAAGCATTGCGCGATGCTGCTCGCCAAGAAACCCGTAACCTCGCTGCAGAGCGCGCCAAGCACCCCTTCGACAGCGTCGATACCTGTACGCTTGTCTTTCAACCAAAGGACTGGACAGACCCCCAAGGCGCTTTGCAGGACGCAGTCTATGAGGATTATGCGCTGCAAGCCTTTGAGATTGAGGGGGCTGCCACGCACCCCACATCACTGGTGCAGTCAGCCGCTATGGCGTCAGTCCCGCCGCCGCTGCCCACCTATCAGCCCCTTTTGCCCGCGACGCTGAAACGTGACGGCGTATTGTCGGCTCCGCAGCTTGAAAGCGTCATTTATGCGGGGCACGCCCATGCCTGTCATCTGAAGGGCTGGTTTAAGCCAAGCGAAATCGCAGGGCAGCTTGTTGCTGCGGCCGAGACCGATGAAGGGGCATTCCGTCTGCGCAAAGGCTGGTTTCTCGGGGATGGAACTGGGTGTGGCAAAGGACGGCAAGTCGCAGGTGTCATCGTCGACAATTGGCTGCGTGGCCGTAAACGCGCGGTCTGGGTTTCAAAGAGTGATAAACTCATTGAAGACGCCAAACGCGACTGGATGGCTCTGGGTGGCCGTGAGAGCGATATCGTCCCGCTGTCGAAGTTTCGCCAAGGCAGCGACATTCGGCTGGCTGAAGGCATCTTGTTTGTCACCTATGCCACGCTTCGTTCCGCTGAGCGCGAAGGCAAAGCCTCTCGTCTTGATCAGGTTGTTGCATGGCTTGGTGATGGGTTTGACGGTGTCATCGCATTCGATGAAAGCCACGCCATGGCGAATGCCGCAGAAGAGAAATCCGCACGCGGCGACAAGAAAGCGTCACAGCAAGGCCTTGCTGGCCTCGCATTGCAGAACGCCGTTCCAGATGCGCGTATCCTCTATGTTTCTGCCACTGGCGCGACAGTTGTCGGCAACCTCGCCTATGCATCCCGCCTTGGCCTCTGGGGCACCGGTGATTTCCCCTTCGTGACCCAAGCCGAATTCGTGTCCTCCATGGAAGCAGGCGGCATTGCGGCGATGGAGATGATTTCACGCGACCTCAAAGCCCTCGGGCTCTATCTCGCGCGATCCTTGTCCTATGCCGGTGTGGAATACGACATGCTTGTTCATGATCTGACGCCAGCCCAGGTCGCGATCTATGACAGCTATGCAGACGCGTTTCAGATCATTCACAACAACCTTGAAGCAGCGCTAGAAGCATCTGGCATCTCGTCAGAGGGTGGGGCATTGAATCCGCAAGCCAAATCCGCAGCGCGATCAGCGTTTGAGAGCAATAAGCAGCGCTTTTTCAATCACTTAATCACCGCCATGAAGTGTCCGTCGCTGATTAAAGCCATCGAAGAGGATCTCGCGGCTGGTCATGCGACCGTCGTGCAAGTCGTTTCAACCAGCGAAGCACTGATGGAGCGCCGTCTTGATGAAATCCCCCTTCTGAGTGGCATGATCTGCAAGTCGACATTACGCCGAGGGAATATGTGATGGATTATTTGGCGCATTCCTTCCCGACGCAGCTGTTTGAACCCTATACCGACGAGAACGGTGATCTGCGATCCCGTCCTGCTGTTGATGAGGGGGGCACGCCGATCATTTGCCGTGAGGCCGAACAGCGGCGGGATGATCTGATCGAGCATCTTGGCGCCTTGGCACCCGTACAAGGGGCCCTGGATCAGATCCTATGGCATTTCAGCGGGGATGTGGTGGCAGAGGTCACGGGGCGCAAGCGCCGGATTGTGCGGACGTCTGAGGGGCGCATGAAGGTCGAGAACAGACCTGCTTCCTCCAACCTCGGTGAAACCCAAGCCTTCATGGATGATACCAAGCGCATTCTGGTCTTCTCAGACGCGGGTGGTACGGGGCGCTCTTACCACGCGGATCTTGGAGCCAAGAACCAACGATTGCGCGTGCACTATTTGCTGGAGCCGGGTTGGAAGGCTGACAACGCTATTCAGGGTCTTGGGCGCACCAACAGGACCAACCAAGCGCAGCCGCCGCTGTTTCGCCCTGTTGCCACCAACGTCAAAGGCGAGAAGCGGTTCTTGTCGACAATTGCCCGTCGCCTCGACACGCTCGGTGCGATCACCAAAGGTCAACGCGAGACTGGCGGACAGAACATGTTCCGTGCCGAGGACAATCTTGAAAGCCCCTACGCGCGCGCGGCACTGCGCCAGTTTTTCTACAAGCTGCGCGCGGGTAGGATCGATGCCTGCTCCTATGCGCGGTTTCAGGAAATGACGGGTCTGACCCTTGATGATGCCGATGGCTGCATGAAAGAGGTCTTGCCGCCGATCCAGCAATTCCTCAACCGCTGTCTTGCGCTGAAGATCAGCATGCAGGACGCGATCTTTGACGCCTTTGGTGAATTTCTGGCCGCAATCATCGAAGATGCGCGACAGGCGGGCACGCTTGATGTCGGTCTCGAAACGCTCCGCGCAGAGCGGTTTATGATCACCGATCGAAAGGTCATATTCGAGCATCACGCGACGGGGGCGACGGCCACAGCGCTGACGGTGGAGCGAACGGATCGAAACGAGCCCCTGACGCTTTCCAAGGTGAGGTCGATTTGCGCCAAAACGCCGGATGCAAAGCTCTTCTGGAATGCCACGTCAAAGCGCGCGGGTCTGATGACCAATGCGCCTGCCTATATGGACGAGGATGGTGTGCCGATCCGCCGGGTCAAACTGCTGCGTCCAATGACCTACGATTTGTTCGAGTTGAGCGAGTTCGCCAAGTCAAACTGGCAAGAAATCGATGATACGATGTTTGAGCAGCTTTGGCAGGCTGAGGTTGACGCTGTGCCCGAGTTTACGACCTCCAAGATTACGCTCATCTGCGGTCTGCTTCTGCCCATCTGGGATCGATTGCCTGCCGACAATATGCGGATCTACCGCTTGCAGGCCGAAGATGGTGAACGTGCGATTGGGCGGTTGGTCTCTCAAGAACAGCTGATCAACGTTTATGCACGACTTGGGCTGGACAGTGACATCCAGATGGAACCAGACGACGTCCTGCGCGCCGTTATGGAGACACGAGCAACGCTGAGCCTTGTGAATGGGTTTCAGCTGCGCCGTTCGCTTGTCATGGGCCAGCCTAGATTGGAAATCATCGGTGCCACGGGCACGATCCTTCCTGAGTTGAAAACCATGGGCTGCTTTACCGAAGTGATCCAATGGAAGACGCGGGTGTTTCTGCCGTCAGTAAACACTGGTGCATTGGAAGCTCTTTTGGCGCGTTTCCCGGTTAGCACGGCTGTGGATGGCGCGGCGCAATGACAAGGCATGTTTCGATTGCTGAGATTTCAGCGAATCTTGGGGCGCGTGCAGAGAGTTTCTGCCGCGCCTATTTCGCGGAGGGACACCGTCAGGGCAACTATTGGCAGGTTGGCAATACGTCAGGTGCTGCGGGCCGCAGTCTTGTGATCCGGTTGCTGGCCCAAGATGGCCGTAAGGCGGGTGGCTGGACAGACTACGCCACAGGTGAATTTGGCGATCTCATTGATCTGCTGCACGCCAAGCTTGGATCACGATCCCTGTGTGAGACACTTCTTGAGGCTCAGCATTTCCTTGGAAACGCCCCGCTCCCTGATCAGCGGACATCCAAGAGGAAGTCGAAGGATGATGGTGCGGCCAATACCAAGCGCATTGCATCGGCACGCAAGCTCTTTGCCGCTGGCAGGCCCATCTTGGGAACTGCAGCCGATGCCTATCTGTACGGTCGCGACATCGCACGATTTGGGCCTGCCTTGCGCTATCATCCTCGGGTCTACTTTCGTGGTGCGGACACTGGTCGAGATCAGCCGCGCTACGCCCCTGCCCTTCTGGCGAAGATTACGGACAATCACGGCAATATCACAGGATGCGCACGGGCATATCTCGACCCGATCACAGGTGGCATTGCAGACCTGAGCAACCCCAAACGGATACTGGGTCAACTTCATGGCAACGCCGTTCGGTTTTGGTCGGGGTCCAATCTGGGTGAACTCATTGTCGGCGAAGGTCTGGAGAACACGCTATCAGTTGGCACCGCTCTTCCAGAGTTCAACCTCGCGTCCTGTCTGACAGCCACGCATCTTGGCCTCTTCATCTCACCACCAGGCGTCAAACGCATCTGGATTGCACGGGACAACGATGTGGCAGGAGAACGCGCCGCGCAAACCCTCGCATCCAAACTGGCATCATCGGGCATTGAGTGTCAGTGCCTCGTCCCAAAGCTTAGCGATTTCAACGAAGATCTTTTGGCATTTGGCAAGGGCGCGCTTCGCAACACTTTGCTCTCGGCCATGAAGATGGAAGGTCTATCTAGTTGAAAGTAATACATGAACATTGGGTTCTGGCGTTTCTCGTGGCATGCGTTCCAGCGCGTTCAATCTGATCCCGTTTGGATAAGGGGAGCGATGGGCCAACGGGTCGGAGCTGAGTGCTCCTCGCCCAAACCGCAATGCGCCCCCAACAGAAAATTCCCCTGCCCCGCCAAAGAAAGAAGGCGGGCCATTCCGCGCGGAGCAATTTTCTGCCGTGGCCGCATTCTCCGCTGCGCTGCGATCCCAAGGGATGCGGCCCGGTCGCCGCCGGCCCTGTTATCGCCCCATCCAAATCGGGTCAGATCAAACAGAGGAACAAGACCATGCCCCTTCAAGACAAAACCAACCCCGAAGATCACGGCCTCACGTCCGCAATCCTCGATCACCTCGCCCTTCATGGCGCAAAGCCAGGACCAGATGAAATCGATCATCGCCCCCTGCCCCAGCCAGATCAGGTCGAACTCGCCATGGCGACGCTTTTTGACACCACCATCAGCTTGCTCGATGACAGCCAGTTGGAAGACAACCTCGAAGAAATGCTCTGGTCCCTCACTTCCCTGTTTCATCGCCGTCTGACCCATCTGCAAAGACGCCTTGATGACAATGAATGCGAGGTCCGTGACAGCATGAGCACACAGGACGGCTCCGAAGTTGCCTCAGTCGAGCTGGAACGGCTGCAAATGGTCGGGCTAAAGCTCTGGGATCATCGTGACGCCTTTGAGCAAATGCGTGATCTGGCCTGTGACCATTTCTCAGCGGCGACAGGCTCGCCATGGATGCCCCGCACCGGATCGAAGGTTTCGCACAGGAGTCTGACATCCGCCGTTGTGGACAGTCGGGCGTTTTTGTCGGCCAAGCGACGTAAAGAGATCGAAGTGCATTGCCCGGAAGGTACCCGCATCGCCTTCTCTGGCGGGGACTATCAAGCTTACGATCTCATTTGGTCAGTTCTTGATGCCACGCGAGAGAAATACCCCGACATGGTTTTGCTACATGGTGGCACGCCCAGGGGAGCAGAGATGATCGCAGCACGTTGGGCAGATGCACGCGGCGTGACGCAGGTGGTGTTTAAGCCTGACTGGAAAAGCCATGGCAAAGCCGCTCCATTCAAGCGCAACGACAAGATGCTGGAGATTCTACCTCAAGGTCTCATCGCGACACCTGGGTCGGGCATTACCGAGAATATCGTCGACAAGGCACGCAAGCTCGGGATCCGGGTGAAAAGGATTGGGGTGTAGTTTGGGGAAACTTGGCTGCTGCGCCTTGTTGGTCTTGCGACCCCCCTGCCCCGCTGTTGGGGCCAAAGAATCGGCTTCACGATTCGATGGCTTTGACGTCGAACCGTCACAAGTTCTGCCGACTGATGTCGGAATGCAGTAAACTTGGCCGCCATTGTAACAAACAGCATTTTGCATTCTTTAGATACATCTGCGTTGGGCGTGGCGTAGAGGGCTTGAGCGGAAGGTTGCGATTTCAAGCGCGCCTTTTGACAGCCGTGCAAGTGCCAAAAATTTTTTAAATACAATAGATTATCTTATATTCATGCTGTGAGCGTCTCGCTGGAAACGGCGTCTCAATCGAACAGGGTTGGCCAGATTTAGTGTACGTATACGCACGCGGCACTGTCACTAGCGGTCCAAACAAGTCCATGCCGATAACCATGTCCTCTACGACTGTGAGAGAAAATCGTTGTGGATAAGTCATTTCCGCGTTAAGTCACAGTTTAATGAGGTAAATCGCGCAAAAAGCGATATTAGGCGAGGGCGCAGGATGGGATCACGACCATTCCAAGGTAACGATGGGGGTATTCCCTTCGATGAAATCATTCTCCAGCAAGGAGAACTGATTTCTGACCGCCTCAATATATTGCGTCAGCAGCAGTATCCACCCAATGCCCAAAAGGGATTGCGCCAGTTTTCCTTGGCAGAGGTTGCCTACTTCCTCGGTGTGACGCAATCGACTATCAAAAAGCTACATCTCGAAGGCAAAGGCCCGGATCCTGAGACCTCCTCGTCCGGACGCCGCTCCTATTCTGCTGAGCAAATGTTGGAGTTGCGTGCTTATCTCGATGCCAATGGGCGTCCCGGCAAACGTCGTTACTTGCCTGGCCGGTCTGAAGGTGATGAGCTTCATGTTATATCGGTCGTCAATTTCAAAGGTGGTTCCGGCAAAACAACCACTGCCGCGCATCTTGCCCAGCACCTCGCCCTCAAAGGGCATCGCGTGTTGGCGATCGACCTAGATCCGCAAGCGTCGCTGACCGCGCTCCATGGCATTCAGCCTGAATTAGACTCTGTTTCTTCGCTGTATGAGACATTGCGCTACGACGATGAGCGCCGTCCGATCAGCACAGTCATTCAGCCTACCAATTTTCCGAACCTGGATATTGTGCCAGCGAGTCTCGATCTTCAGGAATACGAGTATGACACACCAGTAGCTCTCACGAGCCGCGACCCGTCTGAAGGTCGGGCCTTCTTCACACGCATTTCGAAAGCTCTCGAGGAAGTCGATGATCGCTACGATGTTGTGGTGATCGACTGCCCTCCCCAGCTGGGATATCTGACTCTAACTGCTCTAACAGCGTCTACTTCTGTGTTGGTAACCGTGCATCCCCAGATGTTGGATGTGATGTCCATGAGCCAGTTTCTCCTCATGCTCGGCGGTATCCTTCAGACCATCCGCGAAGCGGGTGCGGAGATGAAACTGAAGTGGTTCCGATATCTCGTCACACGTTTTGAGCCGACGGACGGACCCCAGAAGCAGATGGTCGGGTTTTTGCAGGCCATGTTTCCAGATCAGATGCTCGGGGCGCAGATGGTGAAGTCCACTGCAATCTCTGATGCTGGGATCACAAAGCAGACGCTTTATGAAGTTGAACGCGCGCAGTTTGTACGCTCGACCTATGACCGCGCAATCACGTCATTGAACGCCGTGAATGACGAAATCGTTGATCTTGTACATCAAGCGTGGGGGCGCGATCTGCCATGATTTTGACAGCCGTGCAGATTGGTTTTGACAGCCGTGCAGACGGCCTGGTTTGCAAGCATTTGGGAGAGCAACATGGCTAGAAAAGATCTGTTGAAATCCGTGATGGGTGACACCGCTCAGAGTACGTCTGGATCTGAACGCTCCAGCTACGCAATGCGCGGCGCATCAAAATCAATGAAGGTCTCCATCGATAGCCTTGCCGAAAACTCGAAGCGTTTGCTCGAAGGCGAGACTATCGTCGAGATCGATACCGATCTCATCGATGCATCGTTCGTCAATGATCGTCTGAGCGGCGATGACGACGCCTTCGATGAGCTGAAGAGTTCGATCGCGGCAAGCGGTCAAGATACGCCGGTTCTATTGCGTCCGCATCCAGAAACCTCTGGCAGGTACATGATTGTCTTTGGGCATCGCCGTGTGCGTGTCGCGCGGGCGCTAGGCCGTCCAGTCCGAGCAGTCGTCAAAGACATGGACGATGTCGCGCATGTTCTCGCACAAGGCCAGGAGAATACGGCTCGGGCTGATTTGTCGTTCATTGAAAAAGCTCTGTTTGCGAAGAACCTTCGCGACCTTGATCAAGACAAAGATATTATTCAGCAAGCCTTGACAATCGATGGAACGCTCTTGTCGCGCATGCTCTCAGTCGCGAGCACCGTTCCCGAGCACCTAATCGAAGCGATTGGGCCAGCCAAACAGATCGGCCGTGATCGTTGGGAAGATTTCAAGAAGCTGATGGCCGAAAAAACCAATCTCAAGGTGGCGGATCGCATCTTGGCGACAGATGGCTTTGATCAGCTTGATAGCGATACGAAATTTGAGATTTTGCACAGCAAGGTGGCCGAGGCGGGCAGGGTGCCCAAACGGCGGAGCGCCAAGGCAGCGCCAGCAAAACGCACCTGGACGGCTGGAGAAGGCCGTATCAAGGGCGTCGTTGGTCGCGCAGGTCGCGCTTACAACATCTCGCTGACATCTAAGGATTCCGCTGGGTTTGGGGAGTTTCTCTCGGAGAACCTCGATCAACTCTATGCGGATTATCTCGCTCAATCTGAGGAGACATCGACAACATGACCTGAGGCAAAAGAAAAGCCCCCAAGCCAAAGCGGCCCGAGAGCTTATCCGATTGATTAGACACCTACTGGATACCGCTCCCGCGAATCACTGTCAACGAAAGAACGTCGATTAGGCGAACGGGACCCTTTTGCCTCCACAAACCACGGAGGTGAAATACAGGCATGACACAGAGCGGTTGGCGCAAGCCGACGCCGGAACTTCTACAAGCTGAACGGTTTGCAGAAGTCGGCGAACAGTTAACTATACCCAAAACACGAGCGATCGTTGCAACGAAGAAAGTTGCTGCGGCCATTGGATTGAAATCCCAAGATTTGCTTCTTCTCGATACTTTTGGGGCTGTCACACAGCCTCAAGACTGGGAGCGGGGCAGGCGGCCTATTGTTTGGGCTTCAAACCACTTTCTGATGGAACAGACGGGGTTCTCCTTGGCCACACTGAGGCGCCATGTTCGGCGGCTTTGCGAGGTTGGGGTGATTTCTATGAAAGACAGCCCGAACGGTAAGCGTTGGGGGCGTAGAGATGCGGATGGTGTGATTGTCGAGGCCTATGGCTTTGATCTGGCACCTATGGCCGCGCGTGCAGAAGAGTTTGAAGCGCTCTATAAGCATCTTCAAGCCGAGAGGGCGCTCTGTGCATCCCTGCGCAATGCGATCACGGTAACCCGCCGCATGATCCGCGCAAAGATCGAGAAGGCGCTGGATGCGGGCCTGCGTGGACCTTGGGCAAACCTTCAGGACGTGTTCAGAGAGCTTCTTGAGGGGCTTCCAGCGCGATCTGAGAGGGCAGGGGGCCTTGAGAGCTATCTGGACCGTATCAAGGCATTCTCAGCTTCCGTTGAGCAATCTTTTGAAATGGCCTTCGATTGGCCGGCTGAAAGTGATGCTGAACACACTACGGCGGCAAGCAGGAGATCAATGAAAACTACAAATATGAAACCCACGAGTCTCGAGAATGACCCCCACATACTAACTACAAATGAACCTAATTCTGTAATTAGTAATCGCTTTGAAACAAAGCACACGGCGGCCGTTGTGCCAGAACGGCGTAGGACCGAGCCAGTTGAAAGGCTAGAAGAGGTCGATCTTGATATCAGCTGGAGCACACATGGCACCAAGCGGGGATCTGACATTGATATCCCGATGTTGATGGCTTCCTGTCCGCATTTTGCCGAGATGGCGCGAAGTACCCAAGGTTACATGCGGGATTGGAACGACGTACATCGTGCTGCTGCGGCCTTGCGGCCAATCGTTGGGATCTCCGAGGATGCATGGAATGTGGCAAACAAAGTGCTTGGACCAGCGGTTGCGGCTGCCTCCATCGCGCTCATTCTCGACAAATCTACGAACGGTGAAGTCAAATCGCCTGGAGGCTACCTCCGTGGCCTCGTTGAACGCGCACAAATTGGAGAGCTGCATCTCGACCGCAGTTTTTATGGTCGTTTAAACGCGGCAGGGACGTAGCGTATTCCCAACGAAAAATTTCAAACGCAGGATCGTGTGCATCAATATCCGGGACGTAAATTTGGAGAAGCGGCTGTCTGGTGTGTGCTAAAGCCTTTTGTGGAGATGACGAAGATAAGTGAAGCCTCGGTGAAGTCATTTGCGCCCATCTTCTAAGTCACTGTTTATGAAGAAACTTTGTTGAGGCATGACACGACTAATCCGTTGAGTGCCTTTCGGTGACCAACTGCTGAGCCGGATACGTCAATCGTAGCTAAAGACAATTTTTCTTCCGCACCCACCGAAGCAACCGAGTAATGTTGTATAATTGGGTTCTCTGGCAGACCATTGTGGTGGGGATACAGGAGCATAATATTTGGGCAATGATAAAGCTGCCCGTATGCCATCATTTGATATACATCTGATTGGCTTACGCCTTGTTTTGGGTCATCAATACGCGGCGTCATACGTTTCCATTTTGTGTCGATAATGAGAACGATTTGATCGTTCTTACGTATAATCAGATCTGGCCGCGTCCGAAATCGACCCGTGTTGCTCTCGTATAGGCAATCTCGCTGCCCTCCCTGCGTAGAGGCGCTAAGTCCTGTTCCGGCAAGTGCACGAGTGAGGAGGCGAGCGATGTACTTTTCAAAAAGGACATTCATCTCAAAGAGAATTGCATGGCCGTCAATTTTGCCGGAGCTTGTTTGCTGATGGCGGTTGGACAGAAAAAGTTGAGCAAGTGAGAGGAGATCACGCCAGCGCTGGTTTGTTCTATCCAGCGTGATCTGATCCCAGCGAAGTGCGTTAGGCGGAACGTCGGCAACATCGGCGTAGACGAAGCTTAATTCGCGAAGCTTCCGCTGGTTGTCTGTTGCCTGGGTTAATCGCGTGAGCTTATTGACTGTAGCCTTCATAATTTGGTTGAGCGCAATGTTTGGCGAAAGTGCGTCGAAGCGGCAGGCAAGTTTTTGAGGTGAGATGGCAAGTGTCGAGAACTGCCGTGTCACGTCCAGATTGCCTCTTAATGCTGGGAGGTCATCTTCATGTTCTAGATACTGGCGTGGCATTCCTTGACGCACAGCATCAGCGAGCTTTCCGGAGAAAAGGCGGATCAAAATCTCCAACACTGTATCTCGTTGCCAACCTAGGTTCGTCAACGCTCCCAACTCGATCGGCAGATCATAGGCCACTGCTAACATGTGGATTAGACGATGTCGCAACGTGGCGTTCGTAACGCCCTCTTCATCCGCACTTTCTATCTTAGGCAAAATTTCAAGCTGACATCCGGGGGTTGCGATCACCCCAACAACTCCGCGCGCGCGCAGTCCCTTTCTGCCGTGCTCTAAAACCCCTTCGCCCCGACGTCCGGCAAACAAAGAAGTCTGAGCGACGGCCACTATACCGTCTGCAAGCGCTTCGGGGATCTCAGTATCATCGCTGCCATAGGCAATGCGTTGCCACTCGCAGATCGTACGACGTATCATTCCCCTATGAGCATCGTGTAGTCGAAGCCTTCACTCTCGGAGCGTAGTTCCCAACGAAACCGAGGTAAGGCATCGCCATCTTCGAGACCTGGCGGTGCTTTCAGGACCGAACGATTTAGGAAATTTCCTAATATAGCACTCTCATGGGGCTTAAGATCACCGAGGACGGCCGCGATTTTATCCCAATCCTCAAAGAAGTATTCTGCCAGCAAGGGAATAACTTTGTGACGCATGACTTGGTCAACGTCAGCAAGTGAGTTGCACCCAGTAAAGTAAGCATGCCCAATCTGATGCTCTCGGTCGTAAAGATATTCGATCCGCTCATTAATCGTCGTGAGAAGACGTGGCAGGTCGATGCCACATTTCTCAATGGAGCCATCAAGAACGGATGGATCAGGCATCATTTCCCGAAAAGTAAACCGCCGCCGTAGGGCGGTGTCCAGCAAAGCAATTGATCGGTCCGCGGTATTCATGGTTCCGAGAATATGCAAGTTTGATGGAACCCCAAACTCATCTCCTGAATACGGAAGGCGTACCGTTAGGGCATTGGTCTGGCCAAGCCGCTTGTCCGGTTCAAGGAGAGTGATGAGTTCGCCAAACACTTTAGAGATGTTCGCTCTGTTGATCTCGTCAATGATGAGAACGAAAGGCTCTGGGTCGGCGGGCCCGTCGGTGCTTCCGCTGTTCATGTAACGCTCCAGTGCAGGAACGTTCAGTTCACTATCATACATCGCGTAGATGGATTTCATGGAGAAACGGCGCGTGTAAATTTCGTTCACTGCTACACCTTCGCGGTCTACCCATAACCATCTTACAGCACGCCGATGGGCGTAGCCGCCGTCGGGTCTCGGGTGGAATTCATAGTCCCCAACAAATTCTCCTATCGCTCGAAACATGCCATTGCCCTTTGAAACAATAACGATGTCGCCTTGGTTTACCCAGTTACGAAAGATGAAGGGCATCTGGACTGGGCCAGATCGAGCATCAGCGTTGGCGTTTTCGTCATTTTCAGCTTTGTACGCCTCAATAATCGCAGCCCTGTCGCTATATTTTTCGTCACTCCAGTCGATATCGTCGAAGCCAAGGAGCGCATAACCACCCTCAATTGCTTCTTCGAACAAGTGTGCGTCTTCAGGGTTTTTAGCTTCGCCGATCGACATCTTGAAGACCTGCCGTCCAGCGATGCTGATCGCATTGCTGCCCACTGAATGCCCTTTGCTAGTATTAGCGCGTTTAGCGATGCGCCTAAAAATTCCAGGTACCGTTTCCAACCGAAACCCTGAAGACGCTGCTTCATCATCGTCTTCAGACCCGGTCATAGGCTGCCGGCCTTCGACGAATTCTTCGTAGGCCATTGATTGGTGGAAGGTAACAAATTCGATGCGCCCTGCAGCCAAAAGATCTTGGTAACTCAACATGAGCTCGGCTCGATCGTCTGGAACTGTTTCCCCACAAAGCCGCACAGCTTCGGCTGCGGTTGTGAAGGTTTTCCCAGTGCCTGGTGGGCCGTACAAAATGAGGTTCATGGTATGGGGGTCCATTTTCGTTTTGGGCATCATGTTATCGATGTTTGCTTCGGTTGATCCGACATTGGCGCCACCTCGAGAGGGAACACCAATCGCCTTTGCAATTTCAGGATCGAGTTCGTAACGAACAAGCTTATTTCCTCCGTAGGTGAGGTAATTAACTGTGCCGCCGGAGATTGCCTTGATACGTGCCGCGAGGCCTTCGAGCAAAACTGCTCGTGCAACTTCCTGAATATCTTCTGTCTTTATTGCGTCATCCGCAGTGTTCTTCGCGCCCTTTGGTTTGATATAAAAGGCGGATATTCCACTGGTACGGTTGTGGTTCTTTACGGGCTGATAAGGGCTTCCCTCAGCGTCGAACAGAACAAATGGGCGACCATTTCTGGAATCGGGTTGGTCGCGGATGTCAAAACGGAATACTGTAGCTGAACTTTGATCAGCTCCAATTCGTTCCGGTATTGGAAGTTGCGACAGGTCCTGAAATATTCGTCCTCCAAGTGCTTGGCAGATATTAGGCCATGCTTCTTTGAGCCCCAGAGCCCCGTTTACATCGCGAACAAGAACGTCAACCTCTGCATTCCCTTCCTCGCGCGCTGGCTCAATATAGTGCTCAATAACATACTGTCTGATGCGATCCGCATCTTCGGCCGCACCTGGAGGATCGCCTGCCAAGAAGCGCCCATACTGGCCTAGCCAACTTCCCCAGTTTGAAAGCCTGTTATGGGGCTTTTCAGAATCCGGCATCAAGATGCGATAAACTTGTCCGCCGTTGCGGGCGTCTTCACTCATTTTTTTGAGCCGTTCACGCAGACCAATTAACCTGTCCGCTTCCCAAGCTTCTTGGAGGTCCTTGTATGGCATACCTAGGGAAGAGAGGTTTTGTTCAATGGTACGGACGGCATAGGTGCGCGAATTGCGCCCTGACGCAGTAAGCGCTCCACCTTGCTCAAGCCACTCTTTGAAATTGCTTTCATTTTCCATGGTGTCTGTCAAATATCCGATCTCAAAATAAGCTTTTTCGCACGTTCTTCGTGCTCCAAGTTGTCCCTAACAATAAGTGACATCACGCAAATTCCTTTTTATCAACCGAACAAAACGACAGTCTGCCTTCGTCGATCCAGTTTATTGCCAAGCTTCGAACAGGCTTATCGGGTCGCGTGAGCGCCATGAGTTGCGCATAGCTTCTAAGCTGCGGAAGGTAGGTGTGAAACCTTGCCTCAGGATCAGGGCAGGGGCCTGATTTATGATCTAGAATGAGGAAGCCATCGGGGCCCTCTGCAAGGCAATCGATGATCGCGTTGGTTTGTGAGCCGTCCGGTCTGATCTCTTGCACGGGCAGTTCAAAGTGGAGCTGATCATAACCTTCTGCGGCGAGTCTGTCTCGCAATAATTCAGCCTGCACGGCGATCTCATCTATGACTTTTGGCGCAAGACCTGTCGCTGCAATGAGTTGCTCCGAAAGGTTGGGCTGATTGGTCAAGACGCGGAATGCCAAGTGCAGGACGGTGCCGCGATCCGCCGCCGATGCAAATACCGCACCTGATGTATCAATCGCTGCTCCAAGTTCCACGGTGTTAATTGCTGTTGGCGTTTGAGAGGTGGCTGGTTCCTGCGTCGAGGGGCTTTGTCGCCAGGGCGTATGCGACGCATCCACATTTTGACGTGGTGCGCCAAAGCGAGGATAGCCTATTAAGACACCTTTCGGCTCAACTTCGGGCCCGTCCGATGCGCCATCAGTGACATTTGCCGCAAAATTTTCTCCGCAAACCTCCAAGAAGCCAGCGCCGGTTTGAAGGCCACCGCGATCCCTAAGCAGATCAACCATTCGCTCGGCCTTGTCTCTCGCTTTAGTTTTTTCTCGTGGCAGGACCAAAATCAACCGGTCGCGTGCGCGCGTAAGAGCGACATAGAGTTCTCGCGCAGCCTCCTGTTCGTCTTGTTCTTGATGGGCCTGCGCAAAAACAGCCTGTGTTTCGGGCGCATCAAATTTTGGCAGATATCCAAGGTTGGCATGGCTCAAGACATTGCCCAAGTCTTCAAAGCCGTCAAATTCGGCGCTGAGTGTTCCCGGCCGCTCGGCAAATGTTTGATCCAGACCAGCGACAATTGTAATTGGCCATTCCCGCCCTTTTGCGGAGTGCCAAGTTGAAATCTCAATACCCGAAGAGGACCAACCATCGGGGTCGGGATGCTTGTCCCATGCCTTATCTGTCTGGGCGATAATCCAGCCAAGGAAGATTTGCATTCCATATCCATGAAAACCGGCAGCACTGCGCAGGTCTGTGGCAAGGCCGTCAAAGTTTTGCGCTTCGGCTTCCAGCCGCGCCAAGTCGGCAAGCGCTTGAGCGGGGCCGTCGATGCCTGCCGCCCATTCACGCAAGTTGGTGGACCGAAGCATCTCGGTAACCGTGTCGAAGACAGGGCGTCGCTGCTCTGCTTCATGCAGCGCTGCCAGAGGTTCGAGCGCTGTATGCGTGTCCAGAACGCGGTCGACTGCGTTGCGCAGGGCGTCCTCAATGGGCATGCGCGGTGGACCTAGCGTCAACCAAGTCAGAGCGGCCAATCGGTCACTTGGATCAGCAATATAAGTCAAAGCAGCGCGCGCGACCCGCATTGCAAGCGATCCAAGCCAGCCTGACTGCTGTAAGCGCACGGGGAGACCATGGGCCTCAATAGCAGCCGCAACTGCTTCGCATTTTGATCCAGTGTAGCAAAGCACCGCAATATCCGAGGCTTTTGCGGGACGCATGGCCTTGGTGACCTTGTCATATATTTGGGTGCCGTCTACTAACATTCGTGCGACGCGATCGGCGACGCAGCCAGCCGTAGTATCGCTTCTGCCTCCGGGTAGGTTGATGACCTCGAGTGCTGGAACACCCGTTTCTTCACGAACAGGGGCCAGTGCATTGTATCCTTGCGGAAACAAGACAGGTCCTAGTGTATTCACAAACCCCATAATGCGGGGATCGGACCGCCAGTTGCGGTCAAGTGGGGTGACAGCTGAGGCATGGGAATCTTGTAGAGCTTGGGTCAGCCGCGCGTCAGCACCCTGAAATCCCATGATCGATTGCTTCGTGTCACCAACGATCAATGCGCGTTTGGCACCCTGCGCCAACTGCCAAAGCAGCGCGAATTGCACAGGGTTTGTGTCCTGGAATTCATCAATGACAACGCAGTCAATCTCCCCCAACACAGCCGTAAGGATATCTGGCTGGGTGCGTAGCAACGTTTCGGTTTCGACGATCATATCGGCGTAGTCGACTAGGCCGGCTTTGCGTTTTGCGAGTTGATAAGCCTCTAAAACTTCTTGCGCTCCAGTAACGAGTGCGGTCACTTTGGCGCAAGCGTCTGCCAAAGGCCCAGGGTGGCGCAGTAACTCATCGGCACTGACCGTGACCGCCTCGGCTAGTTCATCATACCCTTCGGGTGTGGGAGACCCCCGCATAGATTTGCGCAGTCCACGGAGTTTCTGCCAAAGTGCCCAGTCTGTCTCAAGCGTTTCGTCTTGGGCAGCTTTACGCAGATTTTGATGGTCGCTAATGAAAGCTTTTTTGGCCGTCGCATTGCACTCAAGTATTGTTCCGAGAGACTCTGGAAACATATCTAACAAGGCAACAACGGTTCTGCGTAGCGCTGCGCTTAAGGCCGCGCCATCTGGGTCGCAGGGCCCGTAACCTTTCTTCAAAGCCGCTACTGCGGGAGCCAGAATCCCTGGCTCAGACCCTCGATCACCCAAACCTCGGATGAGGTCGACCGTTCTCAGCACATCACTTCGAAATGCGTCCTCTGCGCTTGCCCCTGTTAAAAAGTTCCAGCGGTAGCCAAAGCGCGCAAGATTCTCCATCAGTGGGCGCAGGCCTACGCATTTTGCCAATTCCATTCGGATCAGCAGGTCGCGCTCGGGTTCGCTTAGCAACCGGTTCCCAGGAGACCTACCTGCAGCAAATGCGTGTTCCGTGAGCAACCGCTGGCCAAGGGCATGAATGGTGCCAACATAGGCGTGGTCAATTTCCAACGCATCGGAAATACGGTCGCGCTTCATTAACTCTGCCTGCACACGACCCCGCAACTCAGATGCCGCGGCTTCCGTGAAAGTCACTGCGAGAATGCGCCCTGGTGCGACGTTGCCGTCTTGAACCCAATCAGCAAGGGTCTTCTGGATGTGATAGGTTTTGCCAGCTCCGGCACCTGCGGGAACGATTGAAAGTTGGGTCACGACTGGTCCTCCTCGTCATTGGAGGTAAGGAAAGCAGACACAAACGCATTGTCTTCGAGGGCGTAGGCCGTAATTCCGCGATCTTTTTTCAGCGCTGCGGCATCGTCTTCGTGGTTGAGGCGGATTGTGCCGCCACCGACTTCCGCTACAACTTGCGCCAGATGGTCCATCGCTTGTTTGGAAGCGTCAATGGAGGCGTGTTCTACGCGGGGCAGACCTGCGCCGGCCGCATCGGACAGCACAGTGCCATCGAGCATCGTGTGATAGGCCGTTACAATATTGGAGCCTTGTGCGACGAGGTCGGTCAAGGGCGTCTGAATTGATGGACGTTCAAGCATGGCCTGATACAGCGCAACTTGCAGATCCCACCCCTTAGCCATTCGATCCCGGCGGCCGCCTGAGCTGGAGCGTTTGTGATCTATAATCAAGATACGCCCATCAGGGAGCTTAAGCAGGCAATCTGCATTGCCACGCAGCAAAAGCCCGCCATGGTCGCCTGCAAGACTGATCTCATTGTGCAGCACTTCAGCTTGAGTTTCATGAAGAAACACGACCCAATTTGAGGTGACATTATATGCCTCGCGTAGAAGGCTTTGGCGCTCTGTATCCCACGCGTCAGTCGACAGCCAAGCGGCATAGCGCCGGATTGCATCGTCCACCGCGGCTGGAACCGCATTCGCGATCATCGTTTGGTCTGGCGCTTTAGTGCCTTCAGGAAAGACAACTTCCATCACGTGGTGAAGCAATGTGCCAAGTGTCATCACATCCAGTGTTTCTGGGCCCCAAGTGCGATCCTTTGCGCCAAGTTCGTCCAGCAACCATGCCAATGGGCTTACGATGAGCGTCTCGAGCCGTGATGGTGATTGTGGAGCATGGCCTGTTTCGTCGTCCTCACGTAAGCGCAGCAGATCCGAACCAAGATGCAATAGCCCGATCGGAGGTACACTTGGCTTTCCACCAGACGGAACGGGTAGTGGGGTCTCTGCTGTTACGGGCCACAGGTTTTGAACTTCAGCGTGAATGTCCCGGATGGCCTTTTCAGAAGACTCAAAGCCCATCATGTGCGCGATAAGAGACAACCCAGTGGAAGGTGCCAGCTTTTCGCCGCCGAGGGTGCAGGCAGGTACTAGAAAAGTTGTCGCTTCTGAAGCTGCGCAAAGCTGACGCCTGAAAAGCTCAATACCTCGCGCCATTTTTTGCTGGCGTCCGGCAAGGTGCAGTCCCGTATGCTCTCGGATCAAGGCAATTTCGCTCTCAGTGAAGAATGGATTGCTGGCTGGTGGCCGCGGCCAAGTCCGGCCGGCAAGTCCAAGAACGATCAACTGTCGAACAGGTCGCCAAGGTAAGGCAGTCTCGGCAAAAAGCGAGACGCCTTCGACGAACCGGTTGTGGCCTGAGGGCTCGCTGGGTTTAGGTGATGCGATTTTGCGCAGAAGTGACCAATCGATTTGATCGACTACTGCGGTTCTTATTGCTTGCAGCTTTGGCCAAAGACCGGCTTCCGGAGCGGCTTTAGCGATAGCCGTGAGGCGACCTAAAAGCTGTTCGGGCGTCGAGCAAGGACGCAATGCGTCGAGCAATTCGCGCGCAGGCCCATCGATCTCCGCTGCGGTTCTCGACCAGCCGTAATCCATCTGCTCACGCGCCATGCGCAATCCGGTTTCTTTTGCCCACGGCATAGAGGGCGCGATGTATAGAGAGGCAATCGCTGTGCGGGGAGCTGGACGCTCAAGTAATGCGAGTAGAAGTGTCATCAGCTCGCCGACGGTGTCCCGCAACGCGGGCTCCATAGGCTTCCCCGAAAGAGGCAATCCGACACGGTCAAATGCTTCCTCTAAAGCGCGCTGATAGCTGGCATCATCAGGAACGAGAAGACCGACCTGAGCGGGTGTGTCCACAATTCCCGCGTCCAGAAGGCTTTGAACTCTTGCGGCCGCGAATTCTGCCTCTTGGCGAGGATCACGCAAGCCGAAAATCTCAATCGTCTCGTCGGGACTAACTTGGGTCGCAGTCTTGCCAAGTCCTGCTTGAATGGCTCCTAGGGCCCCATTTGCAAAGGTGTCTTGGGAGGTCGCCGAATTGCGCCATGCCAACGCTGCATCATCCGAGACGGGACCGTGGTGCGCTAACAAAGCGTCTGCCAGTGCAGTTTCGGCAGGATCTGCAAAAGGACATTGCACATAATTGAGTATCGGCAGAGCTTCGAGCGCATCACTTGCGTTGCTGCGTAACACATGGGCCCAGGTGGACAGCGGTGCGGGAAAGCCATGAAGCTTTCGCCAAAGATCAGTTAACGCAACTAAGTGGGTGCGGGCGCGACCCTCGGGCAGGGTGCTTAAATCAATCTCGCTCCAGTCCAGTGTGCGTGTACCCCGCATGACAGCGAGAAGCCCGTCCTCGACCGCAGCTATCGTTTCCGCGGGGGCAGCACTGAAGCTTTCTGACCAAGGGGCATGGTCCATCGTAAGAAGGTCTTGCAGTGCGAAGGGCTTACCCAATGGTGCAAGATAGACCTCCTTGAGAAGGTCTTCTGTTACGTGGCGGACAGCACCTGTCACAGGAGAGGCAGTAAGTAATGGATCAATACGCATAATTGGTCTCAACTCTTCATGGCTTGGTCGTTTTCGTGTCTTAACAACAAGGTTGAGGCGCAAATTGGAGGGCTATAATACTGAAATTCCCATGTAAATCTTGCGGTATCAATGATGGGAAGGTATCGAATACGCTGTATCGTTGGAAGGGACTTTGGTGAGCGATCTATATATTTATCTAATCATTGCTGCTGCGATTGTGTGGTTTCTTATTCATTTTATTTGGTCATTTAAGTTCTGTCGCTGGTTGTTTGCTTGGCGCTATGACTCGCCATTTGCGGTTTTTGTTTCCAGAACGGTCTGGGGGTTGGGGTGGGTAATCGTTCCTGTTTGGCTCCTTGCCAGCGTAGGGTCCTAAATTGCCAGTTGCTTCAGTAGTTGACTGGTATGGTCCCTATAACTCTTATGATCGCTTGGTCGCGGAAGCCCGTCAGATGGCCACTAATAGATGTATCTACATGGGGATTGGTGGGCTAACCAATAGTTTAGAAGTCTTGTATGTCGGCCTATCTACGCGACCCAACACCCGATTTAATAACCATCACGCCTTACAAGCCCAGAACATCAAACAATTCTACATTGGTGAGATAACAACCTCGGGACTCCCAGGGCGCAGGCGGAAAAAAGTTCCGACTGATTTAGACGCTACAGAGCATGCCTTGATCGCATATCTTAGGCCGGAGCTAAATGTCCGCAGAAAGTCGACACTGCCCGAAGACTGTGTGTCTGTATTTTCGAGGTTCTTCGGTAAGAATAACTGGGAAAAACCCAAGCCGACGCCATACTTTTTTCCGCCCGTGATCGCGTTCAATACTTACTCAGGGGAATGGCATCCCGAGAGAGAGGACATCACTGACGCTGCTGATAAAGCGTCTTGAAGTCACATGCTGCATCAGTGACATTTAACAAATCTCTAAACTGAACAACACTTTACAAGCTGGCCCAGAATTGACAGCCGGGCAATGCCCTACACATTGCCTGATTCTTTTGACGGGCTGAATATGACCGGAGACCCAAAAATGGCATCAAACGAATTTCTTTGGCCCATTCAAAAGCGGCGCGATCAATTGTCAGAGCTGGGATCCCAGTTGCGAAACCTGCAAGATAAGTATCAGGAACTCGAGCGGGCCGTCAAAAACTTCAAAGCGTATCAGCCTGACGTTGAACGAGAAGAACTGGTTCGACTGAATGCAAAGGCATCTGAACTGTCGTTAGAGGTTGCCAACCTAGAGAGAAGCAAGGCTGTGCTGGATAAGCAGCTGAAAGACGTTCGCTCAAAGCAAATTAGCCCGGTGCTGTTCTGGAAATTTTTTAATGAGGAGCAGAAGGAGTTGCGGGCAGAAATGGCCCGCTTACAGCAAAAAGCCAATGCGGTCGTTCAGCGCATCGAGAACGATAAAGCGACATTATCCGAAACAAAATCCCAAGTTGAGCTGGCTAAAAAGCGCCTTGCAGAACACGATAAATTCGATCTCGAAAACACAGTTCGACTTCTGTCAGGTATTCCTAAGAGCATCGATCGTACAAAAGCTGATCGCGCAGCGGCTAGTGCGGAATTGACACGCATAGAAACTCGAATCCGCCCTCATGTGCAGGAGTATGAACGATTACAGTCTGAAGTCTCAACGCTGAACTCGGAAATAGCTACGGCTGAAGTTTTTAATCGAAATCTCGATGCTGCACCCAACGGGTACGAGCGAAAAATAATACATGAACAATGTGAAAGTAGATTTGGGACTGGACGTCCAAGCGAAGTTATCAACGACCGTAGAGGTAAAGTGCGGCGCCTTGAAAATAACATTCCCAAGTTGGAGCGGCGGATCCGTGATGAACTCGAAAAATCTGATAGAAACATTGAGCATCTTTTGATCGACGGAAACAACGTCTGTTACGAGGGGCAGAATTTTATTGAACTGCGCGCACTCATTGCGTTACTTGCCGCGTTGGCAGGCCAGTTTGCGATTACGGTAGTGTTTGACGCTTCTATTCGTTCTTTACTGAAGGCGAGCACAAAAGACATCAAACGCCGTCTCGGGCCATCTATCACGACATACATCGCGCCAACAAAGACGGGTGCCGACGAATATCTTCTGAAATTAGCCGGGAATCTCAAAACCAGCTTCATTCTGAGTAATGATCGATATGCAGAATATCATGACTTTGATGCGGTAAAATCCGAACGAGTGTTGCGATTTTTGATAGCGGACGGAAAACTCATGGCAAACGACCTAGATATTTCCGTCAATATTTGAACTTGAGAGGGAATTGATGCTGCATATTCCAGAGCTGACAATAAACTGGCATATTTTGGAGGCATGTAACTATGATTGCTATTTTTGCTATGCAAAGTACGGGAAAAAGTCCAATTTCTCTCGCGACTATTCAGAAATCTTGTACGACTTAAGTGCCCTCAGTGGCAAAGTGATTAATTTTCCGTCTGGACCAATTTCGGTCAAGAACATCAGGATTAATTTCGCAGGTGGGGAGCCTTTCCTAGAGAAGGAGCTTGGCGCTGCCGTTTCTCTGGCCTCTGAACTTGGGCTACGTCCTTCATTCATCAGCAATGGATCTCTCTTGACCGATAGCTTTATCGAACACTATGGCGCAATGATTTCTGTGGCGGGTTTTAGCATTGATAGCTTCAGCAGGGATACAAACCAGAAGATTGGTCGTCGTGATAACAAAGGTCGTCAGGTTGATTTTGAAAGATTTTCGGAAGTTTTTTCGCGGTTTAGGAAATTCTCACCTCAAACCTTACTCAAAATAAACACAGTCGTTTGTCGCGAGAATGTTAATGACGATTTTAATCAGCCACTTGTTGAGCTCCGGCCAGATCGATGGAAGATTTTGCGAGTGATCCCAATTCATGGCGCAGAAGATCTAGAAATTTCAGACGCACAGTTTGACGCTTTCTTGGCGCGCCATCACGACGTCGACTGTCGGATCGTACCAGAGGACAACGCCCACATGCATCGTTCATATCTTATGCTTGATCCGGAAGGTCGCTTCTACCAACGCGAAGGGTCGGGCTATGTTAAGAGCGCCCCGATTGTACAAGTAGGTGCTGCGCGCGCTCTAGAGGGTGTCGATTTTGATGCAAAGACGTACGTTAGTAGGTATTGAGCCTCCTAAAGTGCGAATGGCCTGATGAGCACTGATCCGATTGAAAAATCTAAAATACAAAGCAGGCTTTGGCCGTTTTGCAAACTTGGGTCTTATCGAAGTGGGTAACGACAGCGACCGACCCTTCCTTAAAGCGGCGATGATAGGTTTCCAGCGGCATTCCCGCTGTCGTTTTAGGGGCCCTTGTCCTTTAGCAGGTCGAACCGCCTACGAAGTTGAAGCGAGGTCGACATTGAGAAAGTGGTCGCGGTGCTTGGCTTGGACCGTGGCATGGCTCGGATGCTTCACTTTTATCGACTTGGGGTGAGTGACTTGACCAACCTCTTTGCGGAGTTAAATATCGCTTGAGCGATTGCAGCGGCGTAGTCACGGGCTTTCTCCTGATGTGTTGAGTTGCTCGATAATGCTGGTCGCAGCTGTCGCCCCATCCACAAAGGTTGCCCCCGATCTTTTTCCCCTGTCCCACCAAAGATAAGAGGTGGGCCATTCCTCGCGGGACAAAAAGAGCGGCGCCTGCCCCTCTCCGCTGCGCTTCGCCTTCGGTGTGTAAGGGTCTTGGCCAGCTGCAAGGTGACCATCATTGCAACGCAAACAAGGAGAAAAGCAATGACCACGAACTGCATCAAATTCACAAGCGACGATATCGAAACAGCAAAAGGCGTAGGGTCCATTTCAACCCTGAATTTCGACCTCGACATCACAGTCGAACCAATCGCCAGCAGCAATCCCATGGCACCGACGCACCGTGTCCTTGGCCGCTCCCCTCGCGGCAAACTGGTCGAATGCGGTGGTATCTGGAAGAAGCAGAACAAAGACACCGGCTCTGACTACTTCACCCTGACGGTCCGCGATCACGCCTTCAACGCCAACCTTGGCAAAGCTGCGAGCCAAGATGATATGTCCCTGCAGGCCATCATCCCCTGGGGTCCCAAAGAGGCCGCTTAACAAACAAGCCAGACCGCTTCGGCGGTCTGGCTTAATACGTGCAGATGTGAGATTTCGACCTCGCGTGAAGAATGTATGTCCGAAATTTGTAACATTCTTCGGACTCGCGTTTGTCCGAAACTTGTAGTACATTTCGGACATGACTCATGACGTGCAATCCAAATCACTACCAGATCGCCTTCGTGCACGCATGGACGATGCGCCGCGCCAAGTGTGGACACCGGCCGATTTTGCCGACGTCGGTGGTCGTGCTGCCGTCGACAAGGCTCTGCAACGCATGGTCACGTGCGGTCAACTGCGGCGCATTGAGCGAGGGCTTTATGACAAGCCATCCCAGAGTGCGCTGACAGGCAAATCAACTGTACCAGACTACCGCGCTGTCATCGATGCGATCGCGCGCCGTGATCAAGTCCGCTGGTTGATTGATGGGATGACGGCTGCGAACACGCTTGGTCTTACCAATGCGGTGCCAGCCAAAATTGAGGTGCTGGTGGATGCACGCCTCAAGCCGGTCACATTGGGCAATCAAAAGATCGTCTTCAAACACGCTGCCCCTAGTCGACTATATTGGGCGGGGCGGCCGGGCATGTATCTGGTTCAGGCTCTGCATTGGCTTCATGATGTCATGTCGAATGATGTCCAGGGGGCGACTGTTCGCAAAACTATACGGCGTCTGCTTGCCGATAAGGACACAGGTCCGGCTCTTTTGGATGATCTGAAGGGCGGTTTGTCAGCCATGCCGATCTGGATGCAAGATATTTTGCGTGCGCCTCTGTTTGATGTGGTCGAGGGAGATCAAGGATGAGCACGGAAGGTTTCCAAAAGATCATTGCTGCAAGCGTTGCAGATCGCGCTGATCTGTTTCTCACCACCGCCAACAGGCTCGGCGCGCCGCTGATCAATATTGAGAAGGACTTCTGGGTCTGCTGGACGCTTAATGCGCTCTACCATCGGCTTCCTGCCGGTGGTCCACGGCTCCTGTTCAAAGGGGGGACATCTCTCTCAAAGGCCTACGGTCTGATTGATCGGTTTTCCGAAGACATCGACGTCACGGTGTTCCGCGATGATCTTGGCCACGGCGAAACACCAGAGGCGCTAGCCGCGCTCTCTGGGAAGAAACGCAAAGCTGCCATTGAAGCGATCCAGAGTGATTGCCACGCCTATATAACTGGGCCGCTTTTGGTGGAGCTGTCCCAGCTGATCGCCGAGGACACAAGCGGGCAGGGTCGGATTGAAATCGATCCTGATGATGGCACGGGACAGACACTTCTTGTCTGGTATCCACGGGTCGACGGGTCCGACACGGGATACGTTCAAGCCGCCGTCAAAATCGAGTCCGGGGCAAAATCCGCCCTGGATCCAAACAGCCCGCAGTTGATCCGTCCGTACATTTCGGACGATTTGGGCGGCATTGATTTGGATGTTCCGGAGGTTCGAACGATTGATGCAGAGCGCACGTTTTGGGACAAGGTCGTCATCTTGCACGGGCTACGGAATTGGTTCGAGACGCGCGGTGAACTGAAGCAAGACGGGCAGCGTATTTCGCGGCATTACTACGATCTGCATTGCATGTTGGAAACCGACGCGGGTAGGGCTGCTGTTGCAGACCTTGAGTTGGGCGCGGACTGTGTGGCCCACGCGAAGACATTTTTTAACCGTCCTGATTTCAACCTAGGTACGGCAAAGCCCGGAACGTTTGCGCTCGCACCACCTGCAGACATGGCTGCGCGATTGGGCGGTGATTACAAAAATACCGAGGCGATGATCTTCGGTGAGGCTCCATCCTTTGATGCAATCTTGGATTCGATTGCGGCTCTCGAGGACCAACTGAACCAAACTTGATCCTGTCACTTTGAAGCTGTCGTTCGTTTTTTTGGAGCGGGTTGGCTGACGTGTAGTTTGCCCAAACTTCGGATTTGAGTGTGGGATACTGTCCTCTGTCGCATGCAGGCGAACTGATAGACGACGGTCGATTTATCACCACCGTTGTGCTCCTTCCCATTGACCTGTTGGCCCATCAGATCGCTAGCCCGGAGGCGAGCGGCCTGCAACGCTTGGGCAAGGTTTCTGGACGGCTGGCGCCTTGCGCGCTGCGGTGCATCGCGCACAACAAACATTGCCCGTCGCGTGCTCCATTTCATTGCGCCCCAAGTTGGGTGCAGCCCGCTCTGATGCCTCCAGTCTTTTCCACGATCCGTCCAACGACGATCAATGGAAAGGATCACAATATGACATACGAACAATCCCTCGACCTCGCAGAACTGCAAGCCGACATGGCCTTTGAAACCTACCTCTCAGCCTTCGAAGTGGGCGACCATCCCGAAGTCATAGACAGCCTCGCAACCGAGGCTCTAATCGCCCAAGATCGCTGCGCAGATTTGCGCTCTCAGGATCTGGCTCATTGAGCCAGACACCTCTGCGGTTGGATTGATCCGCAGGGGAGGGTGACCTCCTGTCGGAGGTCTCAGATGGGCAGTTGCAAAGGCTGACACCGACGCGGTTGGGGGTCAGCTTTTTTGCTGTTTTCATGCTGACGGCTTGATGCGACTTGGTGGCGCAAACCCTTGTATGTTGTTTGGTTGGTGCGGGCCCGTGTTCGCTTTGTGCGGGCGGCCAATAGAGCAGGCAATGATAGGCCTAATGCTTGGTATGGCTACTGGCAGGCGGTGTAGGGGGCGTTGAAATGCTATCAATGCAAAAAGATAAATTGCGCAATATATAATATTGTTATATAGAGGAAGGAGAAGAAAAGGACGTTGGCAGGATATGCCACTTGTCTGCGACATTTGTCCGAGGGGTTTCGAAATGAAGACAGGAAGACCAAAACGCCTCAAGCTGGAGCAGCGCATTGAACTGGCGCGGCGATACCATGCAGGAGAAACCCCAAAGGTATTGGCCGAAGCCTACGGCGTTTCTCGCAGGCATGTGACGCGGCTTGCAAAGGAAGAGCAGGGTGAAGGTCTCGCTGTGCGCGATCCCTCTGAGCGGGTCAGCTTTCGCGCCTCAGCGTCAGAGCTCGCAGCCTTTGATGCGGAGTGGCAGACACGCGGGTTTGCCAACCGCTCTCAAGCCCTCAATGCAGTGCTGCGCGGACGGTGTGGGTTCCTTGATGTGCCCCGTGATTTGGTCGCTGAGTTCTGTGCCAGTTGGCGGCAAGCCAAGGATGTCAGTGATGCAGGTTTGGCGCTCGCAAAAGCAGTGCATCGCGGAAAGGTGTCTGTGTCATCTGAGGACCGGGCCTTGCTCGTTTCACTGCTTGATCTGGCGCAGTGCATGACCCGTGAGCTTGGCCAAATGAAGGATGCAGCGCAGGTCCGGCGCAAGCGGGATTGGCCGTTAAAGGAAGAAGAGGATGCAGCCCTTCGGGCGCTTCCAGATCAGCCGACGCGGGCGGCATCCGGGCTGCGCTTGGTGGCGGGGGAGGGCGGTCGCGAAGGGGCGCGGAAGTCGGTGGCCTTGGGTTCGTGTGGAGGGGCCGCGCCGGAGGGGGGCGCGGCTGTGATCGATCGGAGCATCTCCAATGGCTGATCCGCTTGCCCTCTACAGTTCCGTCATGGGGAAGCTCTGGGAGGATGAGCGGATCCGGGGCAAAGCGGCGGCGCGGATTGACGCGCGTATCGCGGGCCGGCGGCAGGGGCGCAGCTTTGGGCGTGTTGGATCCATGTCAGCGCGCAACGTGGCCAAGACCGCCAGTGGCCAGAGCCGTGCTGCTGTGTTCAAGAGGATCAGGGCTGGGGGATGCAAGACGCAAAGCTCCCTTGGCAATCAGCTCACCTATATCAATGACAAAGCGGTCTACACCAACTCGACCATGACCAATGCGCTGACTGATGACGCTGTGCTATCCGAGGATCAGAAGTCAGAGATCATCGAGGCGTGGTCCGAGACCTGGCGTGGATCGACCAAGCTCGGGTTTACCTCGCACATGCTTCTGTCGTTTCCGACTGACGTCACTGTCGATCAGGTCCGCGACATCGCGATGGACTGGACCGAGCATTTCTTCGAGAGCGGTGAATACGGTGATCAGTGGGATTACGTTCTCGCCGTGCACGACGACCGGGCGCACAAACATGCCCACATCATTCTGAACAATCGCGGCCTCGATCAGGGCACATGGTTTTCTTGTTGGGCCGAAGGCGTGATGTCACCGCAGCTGATGCGCGAAAAGCAGGCTGAGATCGCGGAAGGCTACGGCGTCATGCTGGATGCCACCACGCGGCTTGAACGCGGCATCTTCGAGAAACCCGCAGGCCTCGCTGAAATCTACCGCGCCAAAGAAGAAGCGCGTTTGCCGCGCGAAATCATCATGACGGCCGAGGAGTCTGCGATTGCGCAAGCGCAGGTCGTGGGCTTTGCCAAAGACTACACAGAGTTTGCCGATCTGCTGGACCGCATGGACCAGCGCCATCTGGCGCGCGCCGTGCGCGGCATGGCCCAGAACCTCGGCACAGGCACCCCGTGGAAATTCACCGAAGGAGAGATCGACATGAAAGATATCAAAACCGTCGGTGATGCCATCGACTATTCCGAGCGCACGATTGAGGCGTTGCGGCTGAAAGCCGAAGAGCTGGACGTGTCCGAGCGCGCCGCGTTCGAGGCCAAGGCGGCGCCGGTCATCGCGGACCTGTCGCAGATGGTGCCTGATCCAGAATTGCGGGCGCGCTTTGGCAAGCAACTTGAAGAACCTTACCCACCCGGTGCCGGAAACGAGGTGCTGATCGCAGCGCTGCAATCGGGCAATGACGGCGCTTTGAACGATGTCCTCGCACGGGCCGACGAGGCGGGCATGGATGGTGACGAGTTGGTGGCGCGGATCACCGCAGGCGGTACCAAGAATTATGGCATGGCGCAGGACTGGGTTGAGCGGGACATGAATGCGGTCCTCAGCAAAGACGGGCTGACGGTTGAGAGTGCGAATGACGAACAGCTTGATGGAGCTTTGAAGCGCGTCGATGGGGTCATGGAAGCCCTGACCGAACGGGCCAAAGAACTGGGTGTCGCCATCGGGTTGAGCCTCGCAGAAGAAGAGGAGGCAGATCTGCCTTTGATTGATGAGGATGATCGCACGCCAAATACCTATCTGCAGGATCTGGCGGATATGCTGCGCGATGGGCAGCTGTCGGAGGTCCAAGAAGAGACGGTTGAGCGCACCTTGCAGGCTGAGCTGTTCAAAGAACTTGGCGAGGAAGGTCTCGGCGAGCTGCGGCGCGGGAATTACGAAGTGCTTGATGACGTGCTGCCGAGCAAGATCGATCAGATCACTGTTACGCAAGAATTCCTAGAAATGACTTTTGAGGAAACCGGCGACCAAGTGTTCACCGATCGCGCATCCATTCTGCAGCAGGACAAAGCGACTGAGATGGCACAGCTCAAGGGGCAGCAAGAAGCCCAGACCTTAGGCAAAGACCTTGGGCGTGATCGTGGTCTCGACGACGAGATGGAATTCTAGAGGGGGGATGAACAGATGAACAAAGCATTTCCTCTTTGGGCGGCACTGCCCTTTGGCGTAATCTGCGGCGCGATCCTTGGAACAATCGTCGCCAGCTTCTATTTGGCATTGGCGTTGCGCACGGGGTTTGGCAATTTCGACATGCTGGCGGTTTGGAACGCCAGCGCGGGATTGCGCGCGGCACACCCCGAAGCGTTCAAAGTGGCCTACGGTGCGGTTGGCTTTGGCTCTATTGGCCTAGGTGGTCTCGCACTTGCTTGGACCTGGAAGAAGGAACGCGATGATTATGGTTCAGCGCATTGGCAGACCAAACCCGAGCTCATGAAAAATGATATGCTTCACAAGCCGGGGGAGGGGTTTGTGTGCGGCAAGCTTGGGCTGCCGAAGTCAAAGAGCGAGTTCATTTCTTCAGCGGAGATCCCGCACGTGATGATGGTGGCGCCAACGCGGGCCGGTAAGGGTGTGGGCTTCGTTATCCCGAACTTGATGGCCTTCGCGGGGTCGGTTGTGGTGCTCGATGTCAAAGGCGAGAACTTTGAGAAAACCTCCCGCTTGCGTGCGCTTAATGGCGACGAGGTTTATCGCTTCAGCCCGTTTGATTGGTCCAATGCCACGCATCGCTACAATCCGCTGTCGCGCATCGCCAAGGCACCGAGCTTTGCGCAGCGGTTTACGGAAGTCAGCATCTTGGCTGATCTGTTCCTCGATAAGGACAATAAGACGCTGGATACCTTTTCTGAAGCTGGCAAGTCGATCTTTGTTGCGGCCTGTTTGCTGGCCATCCAGCGTGGAACGGCAAACCTCGGCGAGGTGAACAAGATCGTCGCGGGCGGGGAATACAAGAACGCGCAATACAAAACCTATGCCGATGAAGCCGAAGAAGCCATTCTGCGCGAGCTTTGGACCAATGCCGCCAGCGCGTCATCGCGATTGCTCACCTCAAATATTCAGGCGCTGATGACTGCAGGGCTCAAGCAGTGGGACAATCCGGCGGTACGATCAGCGACCCAAGGCAGCGATTTTGATTTTGCAACGTTTCGGAAGAAACCGCAGTCGCTTTACATCGCGGTGTCCGAGGACCACATCGCGACGTTGGCGCCGCTGTTGCGCCTGATGTTCGCTGATCTGATTGCGTCCATCCGTCTCAAAGAGCCAGGACCGGATGAGCCATGGCCTGTCATGATGATGATTGATGAATTCCAGCAGATGGGCGCGATGCCGTATCTGGAACGCGCGATCCATTCGCTGGCGAGCTATGGGGGCAGGGTGGCAATGATCGCGCAATCGCTGGCATCATTGGATCGGATCTATGGACCCGAAGGGCGAGAAAGCTTGGAGAACGGGGCAGGGCTCAAGCTCTACATCACACCGCGGGACCAACGCACCGTGAAGGAAGTGTCGGCCGCTGTTGGGAGCACGACTCGCGAGGCGGTGACGCGGATGTATGGGCGCAACAAGGGGATACTGGGTGCAACGTCCACCTCGGCGCGATTGGAAGAACGGCCGTTGTTGTCAGAAACCGAGGCGCGGCTGATGGATCCGGATGAGGTGATCATCCTTGCGTCACCGCAGCATCCGATCAAGGCGCAGCGGATTAAGTACTACGATGACCCGATGTTCAAGGCGATGGATGCCAAGCAGCAGGACAAGCCGTTTCCTTATCCACCAAGTGTAGAAGGTGCTGGGCCGTGGGGTGATGTCGGTAATGAGCAGGGGACAAGTGATACCGTGGGCCAGCCAGCGGCGCGAGATCGTGCAGAACGGCGCGAGGCGCGGGGGATGCGGGTCATGGCTGAAGGGGTTGAAATGGAGCAGCAGCCTGTGCCGGAGACGCTAGAGCGCGAGGCGGATGTGCCGAAGGCTTGGGACAGAACGCTGGATATGCGGGAGGAGCTTATCGAGGAATTGTTGGGGTAATAGAGGCTGTTGTCGCGACCAACAGCGGTCGTTCAGGAAAGCCGTAGCGAATTCACCCTTCGAACCCAGAGTGTCTGATGCTGTAAACTGCACCGACGACTGCGATGCGCAGAGACCGGACTTTGCAGAAATGTGCAATCTGCACATTTTTGAACTCATTCAAGTAAATGATTAGCCGCATTCACTATGGTTGATGCAAAATATCCGGTTCGTGTCCCGACCTTGTTTCTGTTTAGCACGGTATAATTTCCGTATTCCTAAGACATCCTCAAACATGAAAGGAAGACAGGATGTCCAAAACCAAAGCCATGAACTCGAAAGCTGCGGGACGTATTCAATCCGCAACCGCCCCAAAGACTGGCGGGCAAACAGCAAAAGGCAGTTTCGCCGCACGTGCTCAGAGTGCCGCTGCAAAAAGCTCCAACCGTAGCAGCTCTAAGAAATAAACTGGTCGGGATGGTGGTAACGCCACCATCCCGTTATCGAGGTGAGACATGTACTATTCCCGAGACAAAGATTTGAACAAGGTAATTTCCGACGCCGTAAATTCAGGGGCACGTTTTGTACGCGGCAAGAAGCATGGGAAGCTGTTTCTGCCCGAAGGCGGCATGCTCGTTTTTTCCAAAACTCCAAGCGATGTACGCGCCTCCCGGAATGTGAAATGCGAACTCGCAAGACTGCGGCGAAAACAGGCTTTGATGGCATGACAGAAACCCTTACCCCTATTCCGCAGCCATCCGAGATCATCGCGTTCCTGATCCGCGCGATGTCGCATGTCGATGACCAGCACGAAGAGGCGCTAAAGAAGGAACTTCAACGTCTGCGAAAGGGGAAACCGATCTCTCCTGAAGCCGCGAACGACCTGCTGAAGGCGCATTTGGCGGAATTTCATATAGCGAATGGCAATGACATTTGGGGCGAGACCGACTTCTTGGAAGCGCTGCATGGATACACTTTGCTAAGCCTTAGGCTGGATTGCGCAGCTTTACCCGCTGGCGTGGTACGGGGCGTGTTTGACCGAGTTGCATATGGATTGTTCCAGAACCTTTTTCGAAACGTACTTTACATAACTGGTGTTAATCCCCAAGAGATTCTTGGAAAACCCGATCAGGCGACAAGGCTCTTGTGGCAATCGCGTGTGAAAGACCATGGGCTTGCAGGCCTTGCGGCTGAGATCGATGTCCAGCCTGTGCTCCGCAGAGGGCAAGAAAACTGGGAAAGCTCAATCAAAGGCTGGTCCAAAGGCGAACATGACCCGCAAATTCATACGATACTACCGTTGATGAAAAACTGGGATCGTGAATTCGCTCGGGCGCTTCTTGTTGCACGTATGTACCGGAAATACTGCGAATTCAGCATGGTTGATCCAGCCAGACATGTTGACGGGTATGAGCTGCCGTTTAACTTCGATGCAATCCAGGCTGCGCTCTTAGATTTAGCGCGATCGCCAAGATATTTGAAGACCTGCGGTCTAAGTGCCTCCGACGAAAGTAAAATTAATGAAATTGCGAAACTCACGGATCCTCGGCGACCGAAATTAGATAGGGATTTTCTTAGGGTCGAAGCATTGTTTGAAAAGCTTGAGTATTCTCTGCACGATCAACAACGTCTTGCTGGTCTCTGTTTTTATCGCGGGCGATATCTTGCACAGGTGGGGCGATATGACGATGCACTAGACGCGTTTGAGACCGCCGCCAATTGGTTTCAATTTCGCAGCGCGACCCAGATGAAGAGCTGTCTGCACTATATCCTTAACCTTGCCAGCAAACTCGGAAAGCGACGTGTTCTTGCAAAGTGGCAAGGGTGGTGTGATGGCTTGGGGTTGGATCTAGACATTCCAGATGCTGATCTGTCTGTTTCCCGGGATTTTCCGGAGCTTTTTCCAGAGGCGCAGTCGGCTGACAATGCCGACCCTCTTAGCAATTACCTAATGATTATGCCGGAATGGGAAGAGCGCAAACCAGATTTACGCAACCCAAACCGCGTCATTAAGGGATACGGACCGACTCCGACACCGCAACTTTCGCTCTTTGCTAATCTCGGTCAGGTCGAAAAGGTTCGGCAACTTTTACGCGTCGGCGCTGATCCCGATGCTTTAGACAGGAACAACGGGTCAGCGCTCCTCAATGCACTGCAGGGCGAAGATGATGCCTGCGTGCAAGCGCTGCTTGCGGTGACCTCAACAGAAACAATCAACGTCAAAACGAAAGGTGGTAAATCTCCGCTACTGATGGCCATTAGTTTGGGAAGTTCAGACTACGTACAAAGCCTCCTTGAGAAAGGGGCGGAGGTCGAAATTACTAGTCTAAACCAGCAAACGGCGCTCTACGAATCCGTCAGCCATTTTGTTAATCCGATGACAATGGCACGCTCAGCGTTACAGCAGGGTAGAGGTCTCGACATGCCTGCGTTCTTACGCAAAACAAGCTCGCCTTTTCGCGACGAGCAAGTGCATACGATGTCACGCTACTCCCCAGAAGAGTCGGAAATTCTTCCCGGACTCGCAAAGCATTTTGTCAAAGGAGACTCACCAGCCATGCGCAACGTCGTGAAACTTTTGCTCGATGGCGGCGCGAATGTGAATGCACTTGCTGGACCCTCGAAACTAACGCCATTCCTTTACGCGGCCGAAATCGGTAATTTATGGCTACTTCAAACACTTGTGGACCACGGAGTAGACGTACGCTCACAGGATGATCAGGGTGGTACGGCCTTCTCGAGGCTGCACTATTTCGGGCATTCGCATCTTGTCTCTGAGTTCTTGCGCTGGCTGCCACCGGAAGACCGCATCTGGTTGAGAGAGAACGGATTTCGGTGAATATCAAATGGCTGAACTTTGAGTAAGGCGGTCATTTCCGCATCTCGTGGCGAACTGCCGCTTTTCCCGCATTCTGTAAGTCGATACGGTGCGCAGCGAATGGCTGCGATCGCCGCGCTTTATGGATTCTAGTTGGGCAAATAAAACTCAGCGATTCCGCGTTTACCATCAATCCGCCCTAGCTGGACGATCACATCTATAGACTTCTGAATGTATTGCCTCACCTCAGCAAAGGTCAGCGGTGTCCCGGCCTGCAAGACCATGATGGCTAACCGATCGATTGCAAGTTCAGCTGTTTCCGCATGGATGGTTGAGACTGACCCACCATGTCCGGTGTTGATTGCTTCGAGGTAAGTCAAGGCTTCGTCTCCCCGCAGTTCCCCGACGATGATACGGTCTGGGCGCATCCGCAAAGACGCTTGCAGAAGCGCGTTCGAACTTCTCTGTGATCCACTGCTGCGACTTGCCAGAAGGCCAACGGTATTGGGTTGGCTAGGGAACAGTTCAAACGCATCTTCAATCGTGATCAGTCGTTCGCCATCATCGACATGAGTAAGGAGATGTCGAGCAAAGGTGGTCTTGCCTGTCGATGTGCCACCACTGATCAATATATTGAGCCTTTGATGTACTAAGGCCTCTAAAGCGGCTTCAAGATTTTCTTCAGCTTGGCTGGCAATTTCCTTCATCTTTTCAGCCCTTAGTTGGTCGAGCGAGACAGCTTTGCCAAAAAGATATGATGGTTTGTACCCCTTCACGCCGCCTGTGGCGAAGAGACGGATCGTGATCGAAGCACCCTGTTCGATGGCTGGTGGAACCGCGACCTGAACGCGCAGAGGTCGGTCTGCATATTCAACTTTGCCAGACACTAGCGGGTTTTTCTCTGAGACGCGCGCATTGGCATCACCGACGATTGTCTGTGCCATATTGAATGCTGTGGCACGGTCTACGGTTTGGCCTTCGTGTCGCATTGTGGCGTCAGCTGCGGCCTCGATCCATACTTTGCCATCAGGGTTGATAGCGATTTCGACGACATCGTCGCGCAGTAACAGGTCTCGAAACGGCTCAAGATATCGTTCCAAGTACGACGCAGGCAGTGGGGATTGGCTCAATAGATCACCACATCTCGATCGACGATAACGGTTACGGATGCGCCTTGATCAATATATATAGTGGGTGCGATCGAAACCTGCTCGGCGATCACAGATCCCACTGCGTCTTCCAGATCGCCTGAAACCCCCTCAAGAACTTCGCTAGCTGTCTCATTGTCGGTACTGTTTGCAGCGACAGCGGGTGCTGCGCCAATGAGCGAGATCAGCGCCGCGCCACCAAAGCGTTCAGCGAACTTCGCATCAACGATCCCTGTTAACCCGGAGCGCCCAAGCTGGTCGCCGCCAACGGACGCAATTTCTATCGACGTCCCATCTGGGGTTAGAACGCGTGTCCAAAGGATCAGGATGCGTTTCTGGTTCAACTCAATCCCAGACCGATATTGGCCAAAAAGGCGAGAGCCACGTGGGATCAGGATCTGATTGCCAGAAAACGCAGGCACCGGTTCAGACACAACTGCTACAACAGATCCCGGCAGGTCACTGTTGATTGCTGTTTGCAGCGCGGCTTGGATGACAGAGCCTTGCGAAAGCGTTCGTTCTGGAAAGGCCATCTGGGATGCTTCTTGAACGTCCAACGGTCGTGCACCTTGGCGTAGATATTGCTCGTTTTCAGAAAGGGTTGGTCCATCCGCTCCTGCCACATCAGCATTTTGATTTGTTCCGCCAGCGGATGTGGCCCGCGGACCATCTGCATAAACGACAGAAGGCGAAACGATCTGTGCTGTCAGCAATTCTTGTGCTACCCGTTCCGCTTCACGCTGACGTTGTTCGTCCTCCTGACGCTGGCGCTCTTCGAGCAACCGTTGATCTGCTATCAACCCGTCGCGCGCCATTTCTGCTTCAAGCCCTTCGCGCTGCGCTCGTTCAGCGTCCAGCATGGCCTGTAAGCCGGCCAGACGTGCCTCGTTCTGTCGCTGCGCGTTTTCTATCTCGGTATCTTTGGCGGCAATCGAGGCTTCAAGTGCATCGGTTTGTACCTGAAACGCTTCACGCAGATCAGACACAGCTTCCTGAATTTCAGCGTTGCGAGCAGATTGGCTCGCAGCAAGCGCTTCCCGCAGCTTCGCGATTTCTTCCAGGACTGCTGCACTTGGCTCTACGGGTGCTGGGGCAGGGGCCGGAACATCGAGGGCCTCTTCAACTGCGATCAGTGCGTCATTGACCCGCTGGTCCGCTTCATCCGGCGGGAATTCCAACCGCCCACCATTTCCGGTGCGCTGGTCCTGAAAAGTCTCGACGTCGGATGTTTCTAGGCCTTCTTTTCCTTCTTGCAGATTGGTCGCCAGCAAATAAGCTGCGCCACCTGCGCCAAGCGCAAGGGCGATGGCCAGTGCACCGACACCGATATTACCGCCACGGCGTTTGGTTTTGCCCTTCTGGCTAAACGTGCTGAGGCGGTCCTGCAGGTCGGGTGTGTTCTCATCTGCCATGATCAGTTGCTCACATAAATTGCGCTGTTATCGCGCAAAGCGCAGATGGCCTCGTCGCCAATCCGCAAGGTCCAGAATTGGTTGACCCCAAGTACGCGAACAGTGTTGCCTTGCTGGGTCCAGTTCACGGTGCGTTCGCGACCTTGATCGTCTGCTTTGAAGACGGCGGGTTGCCGTCCGTTTTCAGGGAAGGTGAAGTAGGTATACCGCCCGTCATCGTAGATATGCGTTGGACGGAAATCCCCTTCGCCCGCGACGCGGTAGCTGTAGTTGCGCGGGGCCTCAAAGCCCTTGGGTTGGGTGTTGGCCGCTGCCGCGCGACGCTCATCCTCTGGATAGCGAAACCGCACCTCAAAAAACATGCCCGAGCGACCCGGAATGGCCCCTTCGCGCAGATGGAAGGAATAGGTCCGGCGGTTGGTGATTACTGTCATGTTGGTTGAGGCACCTTGCACATGCGGCTTGATGGTCAGGACATTGCCAAGTTCTGGTATGGGATCGACTTGGAAACTCTCGGTGTCGCCGACAATGACCGCGTCAAATCGTTCGCCCGCCCCAAAGTGGATGGTCGTTGAATGGCGCAGGTCAGTCTCTATCACGAAGACTTGGTTTTCAACATAAGTGGCGTTGCGCACGCGGTTGTCGAGCGACCCGCTTCGCGGAACGGCCTCTGACAGGGCGGGCGTGGCCGATAGCAATGCGGCAGCGCAGATCAAACGGGCAGCGATATTCAAGGGATCAGTTCTCCAAAGTCTCGGCGTCGACGCGGTAAGAGGTGACCACGAAGCCCAGGGGGTTGGCCCAGACGTCTTGCAGGCGTTGGCGGGTTTCAGGTTCAAAGGCATAGCCAACTGTGGCTACATAGCTGCGGGTCACCGAGCGCGTATCGCGCGCGCGGCGCAGTGTGCGGGTAAATCGCACTTGCGCCACGCCAGTTTCGATCTGGTTCACAGATTTGATGACAACTTCGATGACGGCATCGCGGCCATAGACAGCAATCGGATAGTCTTCGTTGGACGAGGTCCAAAGATCACGCAGAGTTCGTGCGGCATCGCCGTCTGAGCGTTCGAGCACAGAATTGATCCGTTGTTCGCCGTCGGTCAGATCATAGGTTTCTCGATCATCCACATAAGCGACAAGGTTGGCCTGAATAATGGCGTCACTCTCGGACAACGACAGCGCTTGTACAGCCGCAACACGGTCCATTTGGCCGGTTTCCTTGTCGACAACGACAACGAAAGTTTCGATCGACTTGAGTGGGAACAAGCTCGCTCCAGCGACAATTCCTGCCAGCCCAACCAGAACGCCCGCCGCAGCGACAAAATAGGCAAAGCGCTCGCGCCTACGCGGGCCGTAGATGAAATCCACAGCAAAGGCGTCGCTTTGGTCTTGGCTCGATTGGCTCTTCATTTTTGGTGTTGGTCTTTCGTTACGGGGCGCGGAAGGACTTGACGGTGTTAAGCGCTGTTGCTGGTGTTCCGCGGATTGCTTCGCCGGTTTTGACAACGCCACTGTTCACCGCTTGTTGGAGTTCTTGGGGTGATTTGCCCGTTGCAAGGCGCGTGGCACTGCCCGTGCCATAGTCTCCGGTGTTGACGATGCCGCGTCGCGCCAGCCCCGTCAGCCCAACTGCGTTGGATGCAATGCCCATCACTCCGGTTAAGTTGGACGCGATGTAGGGAACAGATGCCATAATCCCGGCGCTCAGGAGCAGAATGACCAAGAATGGCAGGATGAGACTGACGGTTTCGACATCGACGGGATCGGCTGAGGCATCGCCAATGGCCTCAGCGATTGCCACGATGATGCCAGCAGCACCAGCAGCAGCGACGGGCATCAAGGCATAGCCGATGGTCGCGCGGCTCCAGGCCTCAAAAAGGGATTGGGTTGGCTTGAAAAGCGATGTGATGATCATGAATGGGGCGATCACGATCATCAGTGCGAAGACGATTTTGGCGAAAGCGATGATCCCGGCTGTTACTGCTGCGAAGAGTGCTGAGAGAACAAAGAAGATCGCGCCAAGCACAGCCCCAAAGACCCAGCCTGCTTGATCACCGATGGTATCGCCATAGGCCGTGATGCGGGCCACCATGTTGTCGAGGCTTTCATATACGCCCGCCTCATCGCCAGATCCCGTAAGCGCAAGAATTGATGCGCCGATGGAGTCCGGCACTTGTGTTGCGATCCCGTAGATGACGCTGAAATTATCCCAACTTTGGGCGAAGATGGCGACCAGCGAAATCTTGGCTCCAAACGCGAAGGCACTGCCAAAGGTCATGGGCCTGAGTTGCATGACGACATTGATACCCAACAAGATCAGCAACAGGATGGCTCCTGCGGTGATGACATCGCCAACAGCAGCGGCTGACGAGATGAACCCATCTTGCGCAACGCTGTCGACGGCTGCATCGACTTGGTCGAGGATATCGCGAATAATCCCCATCTACTCGGTACAGGCCTCTGTGTGCTCGGCCTCAAGGGCATCGGCCATTGCGTAGAGATCAAGGACTTTGAAGGGCAGGCGAGGATTGTTAGATGTCTGAAAGCGCAGCAGTTCTGCGAGTGCCATGTCCCATGTAAACTCGCTCAAGAGGCAATCACAGGTCTCGGCTTCAAGATGTCGCTCGGCGACAAGAATACGCAATATCGCGCGATAGCCGTTGCGCAGATAAGCGGTCTCAGCGAGATCAGCAGGCGGACGTGGCACGCGGCAGAACTCCTCGGCATCTGGTGTGACAGCCATTGAGCTGAATGGCTTTGGCCCGCTGGATGTCGCGTCAGGTGTTTCAGCAAAAGCGGAGACAGGCAGCGCGATAAGCAGCGCTGCAACTGTAGACCAAAGCGAAGGCGAAGGGCGCATCATCATGGATCCACCGCCATTGATCTGAACCGGCGCTCGTCTGCAAGCGTCGCAGCATCAACAACACCAAGTTGTCCTGCGCTGACACCTTGTGCCGCCTCCAGTCGCCAAATTTGCGTTAGGATGATGCCGAGTTCCGCTGTGACCCGTGTGTTGAGATCAACGGCTGCTTTCAAGCCGTCCTGATCGTCTATCAAGCCAACCATTGTCTCGAGGCGTTCCAAGCTCTGCCCGGCTTCTGCATGGCTTTCTTGGGCAGCCACGGACAACATGGCGCTGGCGCCTGCTGAGGTTGCGATGCGGTTGTCGGCAGGCTCAGGTGAAGAAGAAAGGGTGCTCAATGTCTCTGATGTAAATCCGCTTCCTGATAATACCCGCTCAACCGAGGCTTCGAGTTCAGCGCCCGGAGTGAAACCGCTCAGGAAATCGCCATCAGCCAATGCCCGTGCCGTATTCAGCGGCGCGACCAGTTTGCCGCGCAAGGCCCGGAATTCTTCGATGGATGCGAAGAGATCGCTCAACCCACTGCCTTCGATCAGCGACGTGAGCTGAGCTTCCAAATTTAGAAGCTGGGAAAGTTGCGTCTCAAGTTCCAACCGCATCGTGGCCAACTGTTGCAGCTGCACATTCAGGTCTTCGGCCATGTGTTCAAGCTGCGCGACCAGTTGACCTAGTTGTGAGCCATCAAACGTCGGCACGCCTTGCCCGCGGGCGGGGGTGGATAGGCCGAGGGCGGTTATCGCCGCGACCGAAAGTAGAAGCTGTTTCAATTTGGCACTCCCATTTGCATGAATTCACGCTCGGATAGGCGATCTGCGACCAGATGCTGCGCATGGGCCGCTTCGCGCTGTTGGTTGGCTGCCATCAACCTGACACGCAGATTTAAAATCCGGGCGATTTCAGCTTTGGCGTAGGTGTTGAGTTCCCACGCGGCTTTGGCATTGGGTTGGGCATCGATTTGCAGAATGATCGCGCGCAGTCGGTTGATAACCTGCATCGTCGTGGCGTGGCTGCTTGCCGCATAGTAGACGCCTGCATCCGAGATGTTGGCGTATTCAGCGAGAGCAAAGTCCGAGGATGACAGCGTGCCGAGCGCGTCCGCGCCGCCCACAAGGGCGAGGTATTCGTTGTAGAACTTGGAAATATTGCGCACGTAACCTTGGGTCTCTGTGAAGGGCGGCACACCGCCATACTCAATCACGCGTCCGGGGCCTGCGTTATAGGCAGCGAGCGCATGTGGGATGTTGCCAAAGCGGTTCAGCTGGGTCGTGATATAGCGCGCGCCGCCGCGCAGATTGTCCATCGGATCATAAGGATTTACGCCCATGTCCGATGCGGTGCCGGGCATGAGTTGAGTTAGGCCGTAAGCACCGACATGACTTTCAGCGGTGATGTTAAACCGGCTTTCTTGCTTGATCAGTGCCTGGAACAAGCAGCGCCATTGCGTGGCGGAAAGACCCGCCCGTGCCACGCCCGGCGCACCAGCATATTCGCCTGCCACCCGCACAATCATCATCTCGACGGTTTCACGGCCCTCGCCAAAGAGACGGCTGTTCATCGGGCTTGTGTCAGTGTTCGGGTATACCGAAGCGACCCCAAAATCCGCGTCGCCTTCAAGGGCGCTGATATCAAAGCCTGGACCCGTCATCGCCGCAGAAATGGCTTCGAGCGTGCGCAGCTGATCTGCTTGCACGTCAGCGATGGAAGCCCGCTCGGCTTCTTTGTCGCCTTGGGTTCCCAAGTCCTGACCCAATGCGGTCACGCGTGCGATGGTTTGCCCGATCGCGGCATTGTCTTGCGTTGGAACGCCTTGGGCGAAGCCCGAGGTCGCATGTAGGCAGAAGAGGAGCCCCGCAGTTATGACTGCAGCGCGGATCATTCTGGGCGCGGCAGGGCTTCGAAGGTGCAGTCCTTGCTGCCCTGGTCTGAAACGGGTGCTGTCGCCGCGAAGGATATCACTGCGCGTGTCACCACGGGCTCACCATTGCGACCCAAACAGGGTGATGTTTTCTCGGTGTATTGCTCGCACGCCGATAGCAGCGGCACCGCGGCTACTATGACGAAAAGTGGGAAAAATCTCATTGAGGTCTCCAAAAATCAGAATTTGAACGCCAGTCGGCTGGCACGCGGGCCTCACCCGTGGCCCCGCCGCCAAGAATTGGTAGCAAGTCGCCAAGCGCAGAGAGATCAGCATCGACAAAGACGCTGTCGCCAGCAGAGCGCACCAGCGCAATGCGTTGGCCAATGGTGGGTTGGACGAGCAATGCGGCTTCCTTGGCGTTCACACGCAGGAAATCGTAATCGGTCACCGTGGCACGGTCGTTGGGAAACAGAATCTGCGTCGGGACGGTTTCAACAATGGTTTTGCCCACGCGGCTATCGCGCAACTGGCTGGGATACTGGGTCATCATGATCACGACGCAGTTCATCTTGCGTAGGGTTACCAGCCAGTTTTCCAGACGTGCGCCGAAATAGGGATCATCGAGCAGCTTCCACGCCTCGTCCAAGACGATGATGGTGGGTCGGCGGTCCTCAACGACCCGTTCGATTTGGCGGAATATATAGGAAAGCACCGCCATGCGCTCGGTTGTCATGTCAAGGATCTCAGTCATGTCAAACCCGACGATATCGCCCGAAAGATCAAGGATTTGCCCGCGCTCGGGTTCATCAAAGACCCAGCCAAACCGACCACCGGGTGCCCATTCTGCGACGCGGGACTGCAGCTCACCATCATCATCCAAAGACTGGAACAAGGTCTCAAAGCTGGCGAAACGTTGGAGAGCGGCACCAGCATCCGCGTTCTGTGTCACAGCACCTTGGATATGGCGCGATTGTTCGCCTGAAAGGGCACCACTTCGCGTCAGCAAGGTCGCCAACCAATCGGACAACCACGCGCGGCCACGTTCATCGGTTTCAGAGGCGAGCGGGTTGAGGCCCGTCGGCACACCTGCGCGGATTTCATTGTAACGGCCACCCAAGGCTCGGACGGCCATTTCCAAACCGCGATCTTTGTCAAAGAAGAATAGGCGTGCTCCCACACGTTGCGCTTGGGCGGTGAGGAAAGCTGTGGTGAGTGTTTTGCCAGTTCCAGTCCGGCCCAATACAAGCGTGTGGCCCACTGTAGGTTCTTTGCCTGCAGCGCCTGCTTCGTGGAAGTTGAAGCGATAGCCTGATGTGCCGACCGTTGGCAGGACGGCGATGCTCTGGCCCCATGGGCTTTTATCATTGCTGCGCCCTTCAACGCTGCCGTGAAGGGCTGCAAAATCAGCAAAATTGGTTGAAGAGATTGGTGTCTTGCGGGCACGGTAGCCAAAGTTGCCCGGGCTTTGTGCAAAATAGGTGGCTTTCAGGGCCATATTCTCGCGCACGATCACGGCCATGATTTCTTGGCCGACCCGCTTGATCTGCGCGGCGGCGCGTTCCAGCGTGTCACGGTCGGGCGCATAAACGGCGATGGAAAGGTGATGGTCGCCAAACGCGATGCGTCCGGCCTCTTGATCGTCTGCCGCCAAGGCCAGTTGGTCGCGCAAAGACACAGCGGCATCATCTGAGGCATGCATCTGCCTGATAATGCGCTGGATGCGCTCGGCCATGATGTTGTTCGGGATTGGACTGAAGGAATTGGTCAACACAATATCGAGGGGCAGATCCAAGGCATCAAGCAGCGTCACGTCTGTCAGTGCGGGATAGGATTTGATGCTAAAGAGCGCGCCATATTTGACAGCACCCGTTGTGGCGCAAGTAATTGTCATCACATCACCATCAAACGTCGCGCGGCAATCGCTGATAGTATGAGAAAGGGGAAGGGGGCTTCGACCAAATGCGATGGGTGAAAAGCTGCCTGCGTTGAGTGTATTCAGATAGCCGAGCCATTCACCGCCCGTCTTTGTTAAGCGAACCGGGTTTGCCGAAGAGAGAGCAACCGCAAAAAATTCCATAACCTCATTGAGCTCTTGCACACGCGCTGCACGGTCTTTGATCCAAGCTTTGCGTGCGAGCGCCCGTAGAAACGGGATGCGTGCTGCGAGATTAGGGCGCCGAATGACGCTCAAATACATCTGCCGTTTGGAAGGGCGCAGGTCTTTGATGTGAGCAGCCCAACGGGCATCAACGTGGGATGCGAAGGTATCACCCTCAACAGGTTTCAGATCCAAGTCTTGTGGAACAGAGACACGGTGGATGTAGAAACCGAACGTATTCCCAGTTTGCGCTACGATCGCAGCAACAGCACGCTTGAGTGCATCAAGACGGTCGTCCTCGGTGGTCATCGGGTTCAGGCCATCAAGGCGAAGAGTTGCGAGGAGATCGCCTTCGCGCAGCACCATCACATCATCCGTTGTCAGAGCAAAATAGGGCAGGTGCTCTGCAAGGTAGCTTTCACGGGCAAAGCCTGTTCCACCAGCTTCATGCACCGCCGGGCCGATGCCGCTCAGAGTACCACCATCAAGCGCCAAAACTGTCACCCCCATGATGTGCGCGGCTTTTGGTCGGACGCACGGTGCCGAAGGAGATGCGCAGCACTTCAAAGAAATGAGGCTCTTTGTCTGCGACGAACCAAAGGACCGGATAGGCGATGATCCCGATCAGGAAGAAGATCAGAGATTTCGTCCAGATAAACGGCAGAACGACCCCCATGGCCAAGACCACCAGATAACCGACAGGGAGACCCAGATACTTGGGTGGTCGCGCAAGGCCGAGGAAAAGGGGGGAACGTTCTGCCATTGTCACAACCCAGCCTTAGGTGAAGCCATCAACGATTGTGCCCGCCGAGAATATCAACACGATCCCGATGATCACAGAGGCAAACCATCCCCAGTTCAGCCGTCCCATCATGCACATGAAGCCTGTGCCAATGACCGCCAGTGTGGCCACGGCAATGCCAATTGGTCCCGTGAGTGCGGCTTCGACCGTTTCCAGCATGGTTTGAATGGGCGACAAGTCTTGCGCGAAGGCAGGGGAGGCGGCGAGCGCCAGAGTTGCGGCCATCAGTGGCAGGTATCGTGAGTGGTGTCTTGGCATGAAAATGTCCTTGATCAGTTCAGGTCGATAATGACGGGCGCGCGTGTTGGCGCTGTGCTGGCCACGCGAATTGAAGGAGTCAGTGATGATCCACCCGACAGCCGTTGGCGAATGACGTGGATACGCGCGATGTAGCCTCGCGTTTCTGCAAATGGCGGGACGCCTGCATATTGCACGACACGGTGCGGGCCTGCGTTGTAGGCAGCCAAAGCGAGATCAACGCTGCTGAACTCCGCGAGTTGTGCCAGTAGATAACGTGCCGCGCCGTCGAGATTTTGGGAGAGATTGCGCGGATCGACCCCAAGCTCGCGCGCCGTGCCGGGCATTAATTGCCCTAAGCCGTAGGCACCTTTTGGGCTGACGGCGGCCGGATTGTAACTGCTCTCTGCTTCAATCATTGCCTGAAACAAGACGTGCCAGTCTCGCGTCGAAAGGTCTGCTCGTGCGATGGCCCTGTTGTTTTGGTGGCGAATGGCTGTCTGGCGAATGAGTGAGAGAACTTGGGGTGAGGCTCCAGTGGCGGGCGCAACGCGGGCCACTTCGACCGCTGGCACCTCGATAGCGTCCTCAGCACTTACCCAGCTCGGGCGTGTTCCGTGAAACGTCCAGCCAGATGCCGTAGCCGATCCGTCAGCGCGAAACGCTAAAACGTCAGCCGTTGCCCTCGAGGGTAATGCCGTAGTCAGCATCAAAACGCAGATCGCGCCCGTCGCCAAACTCGAGATGGTGCTTGAAAAGCCCCGGCCAGATATTGAAGTACCGTGCTTCGGGGCCGAGCGGTGTGATCCGTGTGGACACAAGAATGGCTTCGGGTTCGCCCTCACGCAAGTAGATGCACTGGTAGCGCGGCTTGCCATCGTCCGTGAACCCCACGAGTTCATACCGGCAGCGGAACGCAACTTCCCTCTTCTGAAGGTCTTTGACCCCATCGAGTGTGATCAAGATTTGATTGCGCGCTATCGGCATTTGGACTCTCCCCCTGAGAGCCCTTCTAGTCCGACCCAGTACAAGCGGAAAGACACATTGAGTCAATATGATATATTGCATAATTTAACAAAATGCTAAACCATAGGATGAAACCTAGCAAAGGAGTCTCCGATGAAACGGCTTATTTTGTCAGCATTCTTTGGTGTTTTAACGACGCTCAGTTCGCCCCAGAAGGCGCAGGCCTACGACATTGATTGTGCGATTATGCTCTGTATGGCGGGTGGATTTCCTCCGAGCGCTGTCTGTGCGCGGGCCTATCGGACAATGATCCGCCGCATTACGCCGTGGCCCAGCAGACCGCCTTTTGGGATTTGCACCTTCGCTGCAGTGCCCATCGAATTGGGTGGTCCGGGTGGAGAGGGCGAGGTTGATACGAACCTGCCAGAATACGAATGGCTCAACCGTACTCATGTGATTTGGTTCACAGGTCGGTCCTACACGCCGCGTGACGATCCCAGGCAGTGGGATTGGAGTATTCGGTCTTGTGACCGCGAAAACAGAACTTGCCGATATATCGCGCGTGTCTACGGCTCGCGCATCCGTTGGCCGAGCTCATTTGTCTCCGAATGCGGGCAAACCATTCTACTGCCGGTTGGACGTGGGTTTGGGAACTTCTACTCACGCGACATCATGGTCGAATTTGGTGATTACGAAGGAAACATGGGGCATTCAGACTGGTTTTCCTACTGAGCGGCTTCGAGAACGGGCTCAAGATCGCTCCATTTGACGCGGACAAAATCACCTTTGGTTTTAGGCAGCGATTGTCGGTCAACCAGCTTGGAAGAAACTTCGAAATTTTCATTGATGCGCACGACCAACAGTTTGTTGAAGTTTCCCGTGAGCTTAACTGTGACCTCATCTTTTTGCTTGAATGGGGTTATCGTCTTCACTTCGATAAAGTCATTCCCAAGCCTGCCATCAGATCCCTGTGCATAGGTCTTGTGGAGTTTGAGCCCATGGGTGATGGCCCCATAGAGTTCGCCAATATCGCCGTAAACGTTCAGATGCAGGCCGGTTTCCATATGATACCCTTCGGCAAGCGACAACAGCTCCTCGAAATATGGGATCAAAGATTTGCGTGCGTTCGGGTATTTCGCACCCCACTCTTTGAAACGAACTTGCTCTTCGATCTCAGACCAATGCACCCATTCGCCATCATCATAGAAAGCACGGTCAGCCCAAATATCATCTTCCATGTGTATGGCCTCCGGTAATTCGTTTGCGTCGAATGAAGCATCACCGTTTGGCATTTTTGTGGCCGCCCCTTTGATCAGGGGATCTGACAAGGTTCGAAAACAATGGCCGAAATTTTGACCTTCTTGGGGTCGACGAGCCATCGGCGCACGGTTGACCCGTCGTTCCAACGATAGTCGATCAATATGGGGACGAGGCCGTTGCTCTGGCGCTCAAAACCTTCTTGAAAAGGCGTAGCGAGCAACTTTAGGCCGATGCAACTTCCTGACTGGTCAGAAATCTCGTTGTTAGACTTTTTAGTCATCTGACCACTGCTGATCAGAACTGGCTCCGTCAATTCAGATGGATCGACATCAAGTGCCAATGCCAGCTTTTGCAAAGTTGACACCGACGTGAAATATTCTGAGCGTTCAAGCCGGCCAACATAGCCCCGTTCAAGCCCCGCAGCGAAAGAAAGAGCCTCTTGGCTAAGGGAACGAAGCCGCCTTAGTTTTCTGATATTTGTACCAATGCGATCTCGTAAATCCATGCGAGATCAATGGCTTGATTTTGGCAAATAGTGCGACGGAGTATACTACAGATTCTGTTGTTTCGGCGTTTCGTGCGGCGCGTCATGAGAAAACCGCTCACACCCAAGTGGAGATTTGCTTGCAATATATGCAAGCATGGTCTATATAAGCCCATGAATAGTAAACACCGCAAGATTCTGGCCGTTGTCTTTACCGACCCAGTGTCGGGAACGGTCGAATGGTCAGCTGTTGAGCGATTGCTTGTCGCAGCTGGCGCGCAGGTCATCGAAGGTCGCGGTTCACGAGTGCGGTTCGAAAAGGACGGCGAGGTCGAGACGTTTCATCGTCCGCATCCCGCCAAGGAAGCCAAACGCTATCAGGTGCGCGCCGCCCGCGCATTCCTGGAACGGATCGGAGTAACGCCATGACAAATACAATGACCCACAAAGGCTACTCAGCTCGCATCGAATATGATGATGAAGACGGCATTTTCACGGGCCGCCTCGCCGGTATCAGCGATGGTATCGGCTTTCATGCTGACACGGTTGAGGCTTTGCGGGATGCCTTTCATGAGGCAGTCGAAGACTACATTGAAACCTGCGCAAAGGTTGGCAAGGAGCCGCAAAAAGCATTCTCTGGTCAAGTGATGTTCCGCGTCGATCCTGAGGTGCACCGTAAGGCGGCACTCGCGGCAGAGCTGTCTGGCAAAAGCCTGAACCAATGGGCCGAAGAAGTTCTTGATCGCGCGGCGGGGTAGAAAGGTAACAAGCCCGCCTTGCTGTTTTCAATCTTTGAAGGAACTGCCTTTTGTGAACCCCTGAGACAGTTTCGGGCGCTGCGCTGCGGCTTCACCAGACTAACCATCGGCGATAGGTTATCCCGTACTCGGCCGAAAAGATCGCTTGGAGCGCGTAAAATTGGATCATGGAAACCAGAAAAGACCTCCGCTATCAGCACGGGCGGCAAGCACGACTGGGCGTTCGGCGCTGTTTTTGGCTAAGGTCGCTGGGAAAGCTGTTTGGGCAATCGCCAAGCCTGTGGGGCGGCAGACAGGCAAACTCGCCGCAAAAGGGGGTAAGGCGGTCAAAGATCACGCGGCTGTTAAATTCGCGGAATTTGAACTGAGGCATACCAAATATACGCCGGAGAACTTCTTTGAAAAAGGAGCGATCTTGCTAGAAGATCTCGTCGATGCGCTATTGATTGAAAAACGCGGCACGTCGGCAAGGATAGTTACAGCGCTTTCTGGGAAATTGGCTGCGGCAGGTACGACAGCAAGTCTATTTTCCATCGCATCTATTCTCGGAACGGCCAGTACGGGAACGGCCATCTCTTCACTTTCAGGCGCGGCATTCAATAGTGCCGCGTTGGCCTGGATTGGTGGAAGCGTTGTAACTGGCGGATGGATCGTCTTGGGCGTAGCCGCGGCTGGAGGAGCGGTTGCATATTTCGGGTCTCGCAAGCTTGTTGGGAAATGGACCGGTAAAAGGCGCAAGAAGAAGTCCTTGGACCCGCAGGAAATGCGGTTTGTCGAAACATGTTTGATGTTGGCAACGGCTTTTCGTGAACGGGCCAATCAAAACGCCGTTTTGGACCCTCTCACTGCTGAAACCCTGCATCAGAACTTAAAACACGACCTCCTCGAACAGTTGGATTTCTGCATCGCCAAAGTCAGCGACTGGCCAGAACTTCCGTTGTTGCGGCTTGAAGATTGCAAGGTAGATCTGGTCGAATTATTCGACTCCTTACCAACGGCTCAAATTCACAAACCATCAGTCGGAAGAAAACCCACAGCCGCTGCCCCTATCGTTACAGGTGTCGTATCCGCCACGATATTGAAATTGATGTCGGACACTTTGCCTTCATTTACGGAAGATGAGGAACTGGTTCTTCAGGCGCTCCGGCGGTCGAACAACAGCCTTGCAGATGCCAGTGAACTTGGACTGTCAGAATACGTGCAATCGCTATCCGTTGAGCAAATTGCCGGGCTCAAAAATAATGTAAAGGGAATCTACCATGAACTCGCGTTTCAGCGGCAAGAGAACCTGGATGGAGACGAGTACATCGTAGAGCTTTTCGGCGACACGAACCATGCTGGCGCAGATGTCCGGATTATCAATGTTGAAACCGGCGACGTTTCCGAGGTTCAACTCAAGGCGACAAATTACGCGTCTTATGTACGTGAACACAACGAAAAATACGAAAACATCGACGTGCTCGTGACCAGTGAGATCGCCGGCTCTTCGCCAGATTGGTCTTCCTCTGATTTCAGCAATGCTGACCTTACAGCTGATACGTCCTCGGCGTTACACAAGCTCGGACACGGGGCCGACGCTGACATTGTTAACAGTATGGGCGTCGCTGCGATGGTGACACTTGCGGCCAATGCCAAGTCCATGCTGAAGGGTGACGCTCTTTCAACTCAAGCGAAACAAAAAATCATTCAGGACGGAGTGGTGGCTGCAAGCGTTGCTGGAATGGTGCAGCTTATTATCTAGCAGAAAAAATGCTCTGCTGAATTTGCGATGCAATAGGAACTTTCCGCCCTCGCTGTTGATCGGTGATGCCGCGATGCCCAGCTTGCGGTCAGTGGGGCAGCCGCAGCACGATGGCGCCATGTCTGCTTAGTTTTAGTTATCCAGCGGAAGTTTCACAGTATCGCCCTCAATCACGGGAAAGGAAACTTTGGCGAAACCGCAGTCTGTCAGAAAAGACACGATTCCCGTCACAGTCTTGAACTCACGAACGGAAATTTGACCTGCCAACCTCGAACGCGCCGTGACCAACATTTGCGTCGTCCCATCGGAATGCTCTGCGTGCATCGTCCAAAGTCCTGACCATGACGCAGCTTTGCGCGTTGGTGCTAAATTGCATGTGATGATGAGCTTTGAACCCGTTTCAAGACGCTGTTTCAACGCAATCTCGGTTAAGACATTGGGTGTTGCAGGCTGGCCTAATGGCAAAATTCAATCCATTCCTATTCGGGCAATAATGCTTTATTGTATCAACGCGGATCCCGAAAACAAGCTACAAAGTGGGCTGTCTGCCCCACGCCGGTGGCGCTCCCCCAAGACATTTCGAGGAGGATGAAGTTTGGCGTCTTATCCTTCTGCGTCGCCTACGCGGCGAAGGTGTAAGGAGAGCCCTTCGCGGAGGGTCGCTGTGACTTTGATACTGCGGCGGGAAGCGAGACGGGATATCACATAACCATCGCAGGACTACCTTATGAAAGACACAAATCCAGTGTGGGAGGAAGCAGGCGTTTAAGAAGCAAATTTGCGAGAGGCAGCGATGATTTCATTGGCGATTATTGGGTTTCAGGTAGTCATCGCGCTGTCACTGGTCGTTACGCGGATATTTGGATCAGCGTTTAACAAGCCGGATTGGCTGTTCTGGGTAGCTTTTGGCTGGACCGCATTCACCTTTGCTTTTGTGTTCGCATCTCCATTAATCATCCTGCAACTTGTGGTCATTTGGGGTGTCACAGCATGGATTCGGCCTAAGGATGAGGTCGTGCCAAGGCAACCAAGTAAGCTTGAGAGGCTGACGGAAGAAGATGAGAACTGGCTCCGCGTTTTTCAGAGCCTTTGTGAGTCACCCGCTGAAACCGCGTTTCTCGATGCAATGGTCTCTGCGTTTGACCTCAAGCCAGACAATGGCCGTTTGTCGGGGAGTGGTCTGATATTGCAGATGCAGGTTCCTGTGGTGAACTATCGGGTCGACTTTCTCATTGATGAAAAGCTGGTCGTCGAGGTGGATGGCGCGCGCTGGCATTCGTCACCTGAAGCTGTCGAGCGTGATGCCGCACGAGATAAAACACTATCTGCCAAAGGCTTCGAGATTTTGCGCATCCCCGCGAAAACCACTCTCTACAATCCGACTGAAGCAATCGAGCTGGTTCGCAAAACACGCACCCAATGGCTGGCCCGAAAGGCGCAGGTAAGGGCGTCAGATGTGGGTGAGGCTCGTCAGCTTGGTGAAACACAAAACAATATCAGAGAGCGGGTAAAACAATTTAATGACCGCTTACAGCAGGAACTGGATGAAAGCCTTGAACGATCCAACCAGCGAGCCGAAGAACAAGAAAGGCGCTTGCAAGCAGAACTTGATGCCAACCCGAAACTAAAAGAACGATACGACAAAGTCGTCGCAGAATGGGATAAATACTGATCATGAAAACACTCAAATGGCTTTGGATTGCCGCCCTTCTAACAATCGGCTTCAAGCTATATAATTTGGTTATGGCCGGACCGCGCGGCTCTAATCCGGATGATATGCAGTCGTTCGTGGGTATGGTTTTGACCTTTGCTTTGCTGAGTGCGGTCCTGATCGTGTTATGGGCAACTGGTCGCGCAAAAGCCGCTCTGGCACGAAGAATCGAGCGAGCAAAAGGAACAGCCAAGTTATGATTTTCAGGTTGAGACCCCACACCACTGTCGCTGAGGTCTGCCTTTGATGCGGATGCAGCGAAATTCCGCATTGTGTAATTTCATGCGCTGTGCAGGGAAGGGCAGATTGTTCCAAATCGGCGTTGGTGAGAAATTAAGGGAGGGGGCTGGCATTCGAGTTGCTTGTTGATCTAAATTTCCCTCATGGCTTCGAAAACAACATTGAATGCAAAGAACCTTGCCGCCCTCGGCACAGATCGATTGGCTGATCTCGTTCTTGATTTAGCGAAGGGCAATGCAGGGGCCAAGCGGCGCCTTAGACTCGAGCTTGCCGGCGAAGCTGGCTCAGGCGATGTGGCGCGTGAGATCCGCAAGCGGCTGACAACAATTGCACGATCCTGGTCGTTTATTGACTGGCAGGGGCGCAATGCTTTCGCGGCCGATCTGGATATGCAGAGACGCGCTATCGTCTCGCAAGTTGGACCGGTCGACCCAGCTGCGGCTTTTGATCTGATCTGGCGGTTCGTGGCACTTGCGAATGGCGTTTACGAGCGTTGCGATGACAGCACAGGACGGGTCCAGTCAGTGTTTCAGGCAGCCTGCGACGACCTGATGGATCTGGCTGAGGCAGCCAAACCGGACCCGCTCGGGTTGGCAGATCAGTTGCTGGAGGCCCTGATTGATGATGACTATGGGCACTATCCAACTTTGATATCTGGCCTTGCTCCCAACCTTGGTTCTGAGGGTTTACAGCACCTCAAGGCGGGGATCACCGCTTCGGAATTCGATTTGTCAGACAACTACGCGCTGCGCATGGCGCTCGAACAGATTGCGGATGTCGAGGGCGATGCAGATGCCTACATTGCTCAACAAAGTGATCTGGCTCGAAAGGCACCACAGATTGCCGCAGAAATTGCGTGCCGTCTTCTCGAAGCAGGGCGGATTGAGGACGCATGGGTCGCCATAAATGCGCCAGACGAGAAAGATCGCGGATGGATACCCTATGAATGGGAAGCGACACGGATCAGTGTGATGCAAGCGATGGGGCAACCCCAAGCGGCACGGGACTTTATGTGGACGTGTTATGCTCGCAGCCTCAATCCAGACCATCTGCGTGCTTGGCTTGGCGGGCTACCAGATTTCGAAGATGTTGAAGCGGAGACCCGCGCCATGGAACACGCGCTAGGTTTTGAGAATTTCACGACAGCACTCCATTTTCTGATGACCTGGCCCGCGATTGAGCAGGCCGCAGTTCTGATCACAAATCGTGCCGCCGAAATTGACGGACATCATTATGAGCTTTTGGGGCCGGCGTCTGATGCCCTCGAAGATCGCTATCCACTGGCCGCCACACTTTTGAAACGCGGCATGATTGATTTTTCGCTACAGAATTCGCGGGTCAAACGTTATCGCCATGCAGCGCGCCACCTGCGCGAATGCAAGAACCTCGCGGCTAGAATTGACGACTTTGCACAATTCGAGACGCATGAGGCTTATCTCGATGGCTTGAAACAGTCCCATGGGAAGAAGACGTCATTTTGGGGGGCGGGCGCTTAGTGTTCGGCTCGCAAAATTGAACGGAGTAGATCTCGTGTTCATTATTTGTTCTTTAACGCATAATGAAGTTTATGTTAAATTTTTGAGGTCTGGTCAGGTATGCAGATAGTTTCAAATTCCTATAGCGTTCTCAATTGCTTTGCGGATGAAGGTGCGACCAGAGCCTGAGGCATTTTGGAATTCAGTTGAGGAGAAATCGATCTCTTTGGCTGGTGTCAGAATTTTTTCGAAATAGCCAGAGCTTATGTTCCTCTCTTCAAACGCATCCGATGCTAGTTTTCGCAATATATCGAAAATGGCTTGCACACCTATGGTCCGAAAGATGTAAGAACCCTCGTTCGCGTTTTCCCAAAAAACATTATCTGCCGCTTTTAGATAGTTTAGCACCATCTTGAAGATCACAGCGTCGTTGCCTTCGATGTAAGCGCTTCTCAGGGGAGATTTGTCCTTGGGGCCTTCCAAAAGCACATCTCTGGTATGAGCGTCGCCTTCACGCATTAGATTGGCGTCTCGCTTTGGGTTACTCGAATAAAGTCTCATAATTCCGTCAACCGCAACGGCAGTCGAAATGCGCCATGTGGCTTCAGCGGCAATCTTCTCTAACTTAGAGTCTCGCTTTGGCGCGACCATGATACGGCCTCGCAAGGGTGAGTCCGTATCCGTTGCTAGCTTTCGGGCGAAAAAGACGGCCAATTTGTCTGGAGTCCAATACTCTTCTTGCTCGTCGGAAACGTTATATCCAAATAGTTCAAACGTTAGACTGCGATCTACTCGCTTCTGTGTGGAGTTAATCGTCGCAAAGATTTGGGCTTGCAGCGCTTTGGGAAGGTCGATGAAGACGGAACAAATCAGGTTCATGCTCTGCAAAGCTTCCGGATTAGCTTTTGCAAATGAGAACAACCTGTGCTGACCATCAATCACTGCTGCAAGCTTTGCTTCCGATGGGATCGTTAGTTTGTGACAACCGTCATCTGACATCTGAACGCTCCATGCACTGGATACAGCGTTGCCCTGCTCTCCTTCCTCTGCCGCGATATCTTCATTTTCGGTTTGGTCAAATCCGGTCTCTCGGTCGTAGTTCGCAGCGACGATGATTGAGTTTGGAAAGGCTGCATCGACACGATTAATGTAAGCAGCGATTTCAGATAGGCGCTTGTCTTGTATTACCCGTTGTGTGCCTTCGAGCGAATAACCCACTCCGTCTGCATTGAGAGATGCGCTCATCCTGTCGCTTGCGCAGACGCGAAGCAAAAGCTCGGCTGGAAGTACAGCAACATAAAAACTGCCGAGACGCTGATCGACCCGCAAGGCGGGTATTGTAACAGGGAATTGAATGTCCATTAATCTACCTTAAATTCGCTCAGGTTGCCCTTTACTGCACGTGCTGTGTTTCCTCCCGCAGCGGCATCGATGGGAGCATTTTGATAGGTTAGTTCGTCCCCGTTCGTGAACCACCAAAACCAAACTGCAAAAATTCCAAACCAGATTGCTGCCGCAAGGGACCAGGTAGGATGAACCGGATAAAAAACTGTGATAAGAACTACGCCAAAAAACGAGACAAAGCAGGCAAGTAGAGAGAAAGAAACCAAAATTTTATCTGAATTTCCGGTTGAACTCAAAATTAGCTGGAGCGAAGCAGAACCGATCAAGGCTGGGAAGAATGTGGACAACGCGGTGAGCAATCCTGAATTATCCGTGGCTTGTCCCAGCTGACCCTTAATTACTTCAACCCAGATGCCGAGGCCACCCAAACATATGATTGCCAGAACAACGTAGAATACAAAGGGTACGTTTTTGAACGGTTGCCATGAACGGCGCCAGATTTCGCGACCTAGATACTGCCAATCACCCAGTTGGTCGGGGTTCGTGTCTTTGCTACTCAATTGCCTTCCTCTCGCTGAATGGCGTTGTGCGCGACGAAACTGCGAACGAGACTATGCTGCACCAAACTATCGCACCAATGCCAAATTCGACGCGGATTCATCCCAAGCTCCCCGCAACCTTGTTCAAAAATTTGCCAACTCCGTAATGTCGTCAAGTATCGTTTGATCACCCTCTTCCCTGTGAATTAGAGAAAGAAGCCCTTCCCGCCAGTCTTGTTTTCCCTCTGAGATCTCGCGCCTCATGATCTCAAGACCACCATTCGCATATTCTTCAAAGCAAAGGACACGCTCTGCTTCGTTTGAGGGAGCAAGCATCTTTGGGTCTTTGTTCTCTTCGATCGCAATCATGCTCATGATCGTGCGATCAAAATCGCCTCTGAATACTTCAAGATCGATCGGTTCAGAGCTCTTCTGGAAAGACTGCCGATTGCCCCTGCGGAAGCCTAGTGCAGCTGCAAAGACAAGTGCATCCTTGAAGGTTGGGAAAATCCCTTCGTCCCGTAACTCGCTCAGCATATCTTCAAATTCTGCGGGTCGTCTTACTCTAGTGGCCAAGGTAGCCCTCCTCAATCTTGGTGAACTCAGGCCCCTCGGTACGCTTGACGTAGTCACTATCCTCCTCACGACCTTTCGATTTTGGGGCGTGATAGACTAAGCTGTATTCTTTGCCGATAAATGGGCGACACTTGTCGTCAACTTCCTTGCTCCACTGAGAGTTAGACGCAAAAATGATTACTTGATCGGCGAGATCAGGAATGTGCTGGGCGATCTTCTCACGATATTCGCGATCCAGAGCGCCAAATGGTGAATCCATGATCAGTGGATACACGCCGCCTTTAAAGAAAGTTGTTTTTGCTTTGTTACGCTCCTTTGCGAGGTTTACCAAGCTCGCAATGAAACTCAGACTAATGACCTGGTTCTCACCCGTCGACTTCTCAGAAACGGGCTGCTTTCCCACCCCTGGTATGTCTTTGAATATTCTCAAGGTGTAGTCGCTATCAATCTCCGCATAGAAGTCTTTGCGCAGGATGCTCTGGAAAGTGTCATTAACCTTGGACGAGAGATGGTGTCGCGTCTCCTCGGCTAAAGCCTCATGGAGATTGTCAATGAGACTTTTGCAGGCTTCTGCGAACTCAAGCTTCTGTCTTGCCAAGTCTTCTTTTTGAGATTTGGATTGGACTTTGTCGATCTCTTTTTTGATCTTGGCCAAGTCGTCGTTCAGCGTTTCGATCGCATCTTTCGCCTTGATGATTTTCAAGCGCTCGTCCGCTTGCAGTTGAGTCAATTCGTTCCGCCGCTCTTCAAGACGTTTTACATCTTCAATATCAGAAGACCCTAAGCTGCTACTGATCTCGTCAAGCTCTTCTGCGATCGCTTTTATTCGTTTGTTGAAGTCACTTTCTTTTGCGGACCAAATCGAGAGCTGTGCATATAGCCGATTTCTCTCACGTGGCATTGCTCTTAGGTTGCTTACGACATCGGTAAACGCGGCCTCCAGATCCTCTCCTGTTGCTTGATCTCGATAACCTTCGAGAGCTGATCTAGCTTGCGAGCCCTCCTGTAGCTCTGTACCGCAAATGCACTTCGCGTCATGCAGCAGATCGTCGATGAAGGTGCGTCTGATTTTGTACGGTAGTTCGCCCTTCTTACGACAATCTTCTAGAACATTGGATACAGAGGTCACGGTATCGTTCAGGAAAGCCAGCGCACCAGTCTGAGAGACCAGGCCCATTCTATCTTGGCTGAGGTTCTCAAGCTCGCCTTCAATTTTGCCTTTTTCAGTCTCCAGACTTCGCCTTTGCTCTGCCTTCGCCTTCACATCAGCAATCTGCTCATATGATGCGTTGATGGCATCAAGTTCGGTTTGAAAGCCTTTGTTAGATTTCGACGCAGTTTCCCGCTCCTGTTTGCGTTGATCTATCTCAGTGTTGATCTTCGCTTCTTGCTCAAGCAGCTCGCGGTAGTCAGAAGAGGCCGTTTCACTTGCTTCTTTCCGTAAGTCCTTAATCACCAGACGCCCAAGATGATCACTGGCACGGTCGATGATCTCTAAGCCCATCAAGGTCTTGATGGCTTCTCGGATTTCACCGGATGCAGACACATTCGCGAGTTTTTCGATCCGCTCTCCGTTAAAGAAGAAATACGAATGCATCTGCTCAGGTATCAATTGATTGATACGGTTAGCCGGATTTTGCGCTGTTTCGGTTCCGCCCTTTTCATTAATCCAATGAAGGGTTGGAACAGATTTTCCGATTGCATCGACCTCTAAAGCATCACTTGTACGCTTGAAATCTTGTTTTCGATGTACAGTGTAGGTCGAGCCTTCATGCTCAAACTTGAGCTCCAAGCTTAGCTCCGCAACTGAGCCAATGGCTGTCTCGGATAAAGCAAGTTCATTTAAAATGGTCTGATTGCCAGTGTCAAAGTCTGTAGTTCCATACAGCACCCATTTGAAGGCATTTAGGAGGGAAGTTTTCCCAGAACCATTTTCACCGTGAATAACGGTTATCCTTGATGTATCATCTGAAAGAAAATTCAGTTCGCATTCCCCATAAAACTGGCGGAAGTTCTTGATTTTTAGCTGAAGTATTCTCATCTCTGATACTCACGCTCAATAACCTGTCTGATGCGTTGCGCGATTTCTTTGTCTTTGCCAGCAGAAGCAGTGTTCTTATAACCTTGAAATTCTTGCTCCTGCTTCAATATCTCATTCACAGCCTTTTTCACTCTGGGTGATGCTGAATCTAAAACCTCTTTTGGGGATTTGCTTCGCTCGTTCATTCTAAATGTATTCCTCTAAGTACATTGATATATACCTGTTAATGGTCAAGGAGGTTAAGGCTTTTCTTGATCTCAGTAATCACGGAGAGAGCTTCACCATAGTTTTCTGCAAGCATAGCAAATTCGTTGAACCTCGCCAGTTCGCGTTTCATCAGGGATCGCTCTACGTTGGATGGAGCCTGATCTGACAATTTTTCTAGATCCGGCACAACGATAAAGTCATAGATGTATGCTCGGCTCTTTCCTTCAGAGCGCCGAAGTACCCTACCTCGTCTTTGGACAAACTCTTTCGGGTTTGCAGATGAAGCCAAGATGTAGGCTGTCCGCGTCATTGGTACATCGACCCCTTCATCTAGGCATCGGATAGCGAGCAATGCTTGTATGTCTCCAGCCGCGAACTGCTTCAGCAACCTTGACCTCTCGTCGTTGTTTTCTTCTGAAGTGAACGGGCTTGCCCTCAACCCTAGTTCACCCCCTACCCTCGCAAGAGCAGTATCGATGTAACGCTGACCATTTTCCTTGCTGTCACCACAATAGATCAAAGTATGTGAGACATCTCGCTGCTGCTTCAGAAGCTTGATTAACTCCGGTAGCTTGTTTCGCGCTTTGCCTACCAAACGTGCTCGTTTGATCAACAACCGATTAAGCTGCTCGCCCTTGTCGCTATCAGGCTTGGCTGCTTGGCCGAACAGCCTGCCAATCCTCGTCGAGAGCTCCGCGTACTCGTCTTGTTCATCTTCGTCCAAGTGCACGAGGATCGGATAGTAAAGATATCGGCAGAGATGCCCTCCGCTGATTGCCTTGTCCAGGCCATAGTCTAAGACAATCTCGCCGAAATACCTTTTGAGACCGTCAGTCCCTTCTTCATCGCCGTAGCGATCAGGCGTCGCCGTTAATCCAAGTCGAAATGCAGCGCTCTCTGGGAGCGCTTGTAGGTTAGATGGCGCGCCTAAATTATGTGCTTCGTCACCAACAAATAGGATGTTGCCATTAAATGAGCCCAAGACGGACTGGAATGGCTTGTCTGCCATAGACGCATTAACCGCGATGAGCATTACGTGCTGCGTTGCCTTTGATCGCAGCTCATTCAGGTGCCTTTGGCATTCTTCCATCCAGCGATCGACGCCGCCGTAGCATAGGACAGGTTCAAACCCGAACTCTTTAGCTTCTCGGGCCCATTGTTCTGCGAGGTGTTGATAAGGAACCGTAACAACGATGCAAAGCTGGCCGTTCTTCTGGGCAACAAAATCATTCAGCCTAGTCACTGCCGTCAAAGCAGTTACTGTCTTACCGGTTCCAGTTGCCATGTGGAGAATCCCGCGACCATTATTCTTGAACCATTTACGTATCCCCTCTTCTTGGTAGCCACGTAGGCGACCGTCAGTCAGGAAGTGTTCAGGCACACGAGGAGAGCTTGGCTTTTCAGGCGGAAACAATTCGTAGTGTCTTGAGCTATCTTGAGCATCGCGGACGAACCTCTCGAGATCGGCTGAAGAAGGGTCAAACAGCGCCAAGTTCGGATCGAGCCCTCTCCACATTCGATCAAAGGAAGCTGCGATGTGGTTGTTCCTTTCTAGGCTTTCACCTGATTTCCAATCGCAAAAAACGCTGAAAGCCTCCCAATTGGTGCCAGCTCCACCGGTCAAATTGTAGGACCCTTGAAAGCCGACCCGGTTTCCAAACTCATCTGTGAAGATACCCTGTTTGGCATGCAGGATTCCGGAAAGCCTATTCTTCGGAATACCCACTTTGAAAGTCAGCACGCCATCACGTAGAAGCCACCCGAGCGCTTCACGCGTATGTTGTGTAAGACTGTCGTAGAAATCTTCATACGTTTGAGAAATTAGGTCTTGGACACGCTCATCCGACAGCTGACCGTCAATCTGAAGGCTCTTGAAGTCCTCGAGAGAAATTTCGGGTGAGATCACCCACCTGGCTTTACCTCCGTTGATTGCGAAGGTTGCCATGCCATGTGCTGCATCGCGCAACCACGCGCTGCTAAAATACCCGACAGCTATGTCATACTGTTGCGCGCGCTCAAGAACAGGATCGAAGAAATCCGCTACAGGATCATTTTCGCTCGTTGTGACGTAAAAAGGGAGTTTCAGGGTCTCAAGGGACATCATTCAATACCAAAATCCCCAAGTATCATCCCAAGCATTTCTTCTCCTTCTCCCTGTTCGCCCTCATTGCTTGCGAACAAGTGGTCGAGTCGAGTTAGATCAGATTCACCCCGTGATTTGAGAGCATCTCGCACCGCTTCATAATCTGGCACTCCTGCATTCCCATGTTCTAGAATTTCATCTCGAATACCAACGTATCTTGAAACCACTTCAGGCAGTTCAGTTATTGTGATGACCTTTTGGTCAACTTCGAAAATATAGCGGTTCTTTAGGAAGCTAAGAAGCGGTCTTGTCTGAATCTCGCCCCAAATTGAGCCCAGTACTTCTGAAAGCGCAAATGCCGTCTTTGGGCCGCTTGCCAAAGCGATTGAGCAAGCCAGTATTAAGTCAGCTTGGCGTTCCTCTTGACCGATGGCCCGCACAGTCAGGTCAAAGCGGCCTCGACCGACCGAAACCGCCTCAGGCGAGTTATCGAGACCAATTGATATGGACGTTGTCAAAACATCTCTTCGGCCTTCAAGCTCTTCGGCAATTTCAACGAGCGTCATCGACCTTTGCCCTTCGGTTAGAACGGCTAGTACGTCTTCACCAAGACCGCGGAACTCAGACTTTTTGTCATCGGATGCGAGACCGATCATTAGCCCACGCTTCGTCTCGAAACGCTCGTCGTCCTGCACGATCCCAAGTAGCATGTAAGGTCCAAACGCGATTCCGAAGCGTTCAGTCTCCCCCTGAAATAGGCCGGAGAACAGAACTTTAGCGCTTACAAACCCACCAATATTTTCCAGGTGATGAAGCGTGCGGTTCCGAATATCTTCAAGATCTATGTCCGTAAGGCTTAGGTTTTCGTATAGATCATATGTTCCTCTCTCGACGATGAGGACTTCTTCCAGTCTTGCTAGTGTGCTTCCAATGTGGTGAATGCTCTCGTCTTTGGCAAATATCTCATGCATCCGAGCTCTGACTTCGTCGCAGTGCATGGCGTGCCCAGCCTCTCGAAGGATCAGCACGCATCGAATGGACATTGGCAATCTCGCTGCCAATTCAACAATATCGCCGTCGAAGGTCGCGTCGAAGCGGCCCGACAACTCGGCTTTAATCTCTGAAAGCGGATAGTCAGGTAACATAGACTCAATTTGTGACAAGCGGATTGGAAGGTGTTGGTCACGGATCGCCGATACAATCCGTTGTCGAAGCGAACCAGACAAGTCTTCCGGTTCGTGGCTCATCAAGAGCAGATCTTGTTCTTGCACCCAACCTGCTTCGGTTCGAACACTTTCAGCGTCGAGGAAAGATCTCAGGTCGCCGTACGCCAAGTCCACCGCAAGACGCTCCTCTGCAGTTAGTAGCTTGCTTACAGCACTTATCTGTTCCTCAGAGACGATCTTTCTGTTCTTGAAGAGGTTCTCCAACGACCCCTCTTGCTGAAGCGCGCCTATCAATATTTTTATTGTGCGCCGTGTTGTGAGCTTTTGCTTTGCTTTCTTTTCTATCTGACGAATGCGCTCTCGGGTCACATCATAGCTTGAGGCGATTTGTTCAAGCGTCTCTGTTACATCACCATTGATGCCATACCGCCGCTGAAGGATGTCTTGCTGCCTGTCATTGAGAGAAGAGACGGATGCCGCGATGATTTCGGCTACTGTCAACTCTTCGATTGAGGCCGTCTCGGAAGCCTTGATGTCTTCAGGTTTGATGTTCCCGAGTTCAACTATGCTCGCAAGCGATGTGCGCGACACAAATTCGCCTCGCAGCAAACGTCTAAGGTCGGGTGCAATTTCGCTACTTGCACCACAAATTGAAAGTCGCGCTTTAATCAACTTATACATGATTTCGTCGAGTTGTTCGATGCTCTTTCGTCCGCAGCCCGGCAGCGAACGGATGCGTGAGGCGGTTTCGTCATATGTCTTCAGGAAATCTACAAGACTCTTTCGATGTTCTAACTGATCAATTTTGAGGAGGTTCGCGAGCCTAGTCGGCGGTGACCATTCGAACAGTTCATCAGGATACATCATTCCAGAAAGAAACAATTCGGCGGCGGTGATCGCTCGTTGGAAGTAACCATCCTCGTTTGAGATCAGTTCTTGGTCACCTTCAGGATCAGTTGCGCTTGGCACGAAATTGCGCAAAATCTGATCGAGTTCATCTGCCGACTTGCGCCCGAGGTTCGGCAGTTTGAGAAATGCTTGCCGGGAGCTTTCCGGGTCTCTCATGTATTCGCACACTGTGTTTACAGGCAGAGCATGCAAATGTGCTGTGATTGCATTTAAAAGGCGAACCGAACAATCGGCTTCGCGCACGACATCGACTATACTGTCATCCGCAGTTTGCCTGTTCTGATCGGCTTTGCGCGCTAACTTTCTGACAAGGTCATCGAGTTCCATTGCGGTCTTTTCACCAGAGTTCTCGAGTTGCCTGAATGCGTCTCGCGCTGAGTCAGGCGCCCGCATGTAGGCGGCGACTGTATTTGCCGGCAGCTCACCTGCGGCATTACGCAACACATTGATCAGCCGCGTTGACGCGAAACTCTGTATTGCCAAGTCTAGAAGTTGTTCTTCTTCTGGAACAGTTTGAGAAGTGGGCCGTCCTGACTGGCGCGGCCTATTGCTAGTAGTGTACGTGGCCAGCTTCTTCGAATGGACGCCTAGAAGCGGTTCATCGATGGCCGCGCCGAGCCGCAAGACAGTTAAATCGTCGTCAGAATTTGTCCCGACTTCTATCGGTTCAACAGGCGCTAAGTGGGTAACTTTCGCCTCGGCTCTTTCAGTATTTTCTCCTACGACAGCATCTTCAAACTGGGTGCTTTCAGTTTGGTCACGCGCTCCGGACACGTTTTTCAAAACAGGCACGGGAGCTGGCTTCGGATCCTGACTTGGCTCTGTGCGATCTACACTAGGTTCAGCTGACCAGATTTTTGGGGCGTTCTCAGTGTCTGGTGCGTCCACGCGACTTTGCTCACCTGCTGTGGGGGCAGGAGCCGTTGGCACAGTCTTCACTGTTTCCTTGCTCACGAGAGCTTTGAGTTTCTTGCCTAGTCTTGAAAGCATGTTTTTGCTTACGGCCCCTTATAACTTACTAGAAAAGCAACAAATAGAGCCCCACTATGCCGTTAATCTATCAATTGAATCCTCTAAACGCTATGTGTTTTGAGGAGAGCAAGTCTAGAATTTTGCTCGCAATGATTGCGATTTTTTTTGGAAATACCTTTGGATATAGAATGAACAGTCCGGGCGCTATATTGCAAGACCAGTTGCGACGGCAAAGTGAACCATTTGACGCTCTTTGGGCATGCCGGACCAAAGTTCGTTCACGACATCTAGAAGTGGTTGCCGTGATTGCAGCTCTATGCACTTCGCAAAAGCAAAAGCTCGCCAGCCGCTTGGCCAAAGAGATCAGCTACCCGAGAGATGTCTTCTCGGCGAGTTTGCCGTCCCAGACCTAAACGAAAGGCGTTACGTGCTCTCGGAGTATCGCCAAACATAGTAAGCAGAACATGCGAGGTTTCGACATGTTCTGTTGCGCAAGCGCTCGAGGCAGAGAAGCAAAGATCGTTTCTGAGTTTCTGCATCAGTGCCTGAGGGACAACTCCATCGATTGTAATGGAAATGGTGTTAGGCAAACGAGCCTCAGGATTACCATTAACGTGGACTTGAAGAGTTTCTTTGAGCTCTGTTTCCAGCTGATCTCGAAGGACAGCAATGCGTTCACGGTCGGGTTCTATGTTCTTTGAGATGAGTTCAAAAGCATGCCCAAGACCCGCAATACCAGGAGTGTTTAGGGTTCCTGCCCTCAAACCTTTTTCCTGCCCGCCCCAAACAACACTGGGGCCAGGTTCACCCGTGGTTTTCGGATCGAGCGGTAAAGGGCCCGACCCCTTCGGACCATAGGCTTTATGTCCGGAGAAGCTCGCCAGATGAATTGGCGAGTCCTTGAGATCAAGTGGGACCAGTGCCGAAGCTTGCGAGAAATCCGTGTGAAACAGTGCCCCTGCGTCCTCAGCGAGCTGGCCCGCCTGCAGGATAGGTTGCAACACACCCGTCTCATTGTTTGCGGCCATTATCGAGACCAAGCCAGTCTCATCGGTTAAGGCCTCTGCCAGCTCATCGAGCGAGATTTGCCCACCTTCATCAACACCCAATCGCGTGACCCGCGCGCCGTGACCTTCGAGATGATCGAAACACGCCAGAACCGATGGATGCTCGATTTTCGAAGTTATCAGATGGGACCGTCCTGCGTCCTGCAGCTTTGGGAATGCGCCCAAGATCGCTAGGTTGTTTGCTTCGGTAGAGCCAGCTGTGAAGATAAGTTCGGTTTCCTTGCAGTTGACATGAGCCGCGACTTGCTCGCGCGCAGTTTCGACAATCCGGGCCGCTGCCGAACCGTCGCTGTGTTCAACGCTAGAGGGGTTGGCGTAGCTGTCCCGACTGACCCGTATGACCGTCTCCAAGACATCGGAATCAATTGGTGTTGAGGCATTGTGATCGAGATAAATTGGTGCCGACATCGTGTTAGGCGCTCCCGGCGATCAGCTCGGCAGCATCAGCTGGGGATTTCAGGCGGACCGAGAGTTGCCGAACACCACGATCAATGTGGAGCCGAAGACGCTCCAGCAAATCAGTGTCTTCGGTCTTGATCTCTTCGGGACCAAACTCAACATACCTCAAGAGGTCAATGAAGAGAGGTTGGAAGTCCCCAAACAGCGTATAAGCATTGAATTCTTGACCCTCGCTCGTGTCATCGGTCGCGCCGGAAATGGGCCCGGCTTCAAAGGATGACAACATCGCCATGCGGCACACGAGATTTGGCGTCAGGCCTGATCTTTGCGAGATGATTCTGACCTGGCCTGTAGCCTTCGATGAAATCCGAAACTTGTTAATGTGCATCTGTCGTCTCCAAAACCTGAGCATCTTGCTCAGGGTCCAGCACAGTAATCTCAGTGCGCTGCCCGCCGCCTACTGCACCGATCTCAAATCGCCTGCTCACATAAGGCCTGATGATATCCGATAGATCCGGTGTCAGCTCTGTATCGGTGCACAGCATAATGACTTGGGCAGAGCTGCGCGGCATATAATTTGCCATCAGGTTTGTCCGGTGCTGTCGGTCCAGCCGCGACAATGGTGTGTCGATAATCATCGGCAGTTCTCTTCCGCTCGTTTGACCAAGCGCCCAAAGCATCGAGATTGCAAAAAGTTGCCGTTCTCCGGCAGAGAGTTCTGAGTGGTAATCTCTCTGCCCTCTGCGCCCAACAGTTTCAACCGAAACGTGTTGGGGTCGACGATGACGTCACTCACTAGTGATTTACGTGTAACGAGTCCGCTAAATGCCTCGACAAAGTGCTTAGAGAGGGAGGAAAGCCGTAGTGCAACAATCCGCTCTTCGTAGTCATTGAGTGCGGCCTGTGCCCGCGTCGCTAAATCTCGCTTTTCTTCTGCCTTGGCCAAAGCAAAGACCGCGTCTTGCGACTTACGCAACTCTCGTTCCAGGCGTTCGACCAGCGCACGGGCCTGCGTTGCCTCGGCGTGTTTGCGATTGAGTTCAGTTTCAACAGTGCCGAGCTCGAATTCAGCTTTCTTTAGGTCCTCAAAAGCACCGATGCCGCGCCGGGCCGGAAGTTCTTCAACTGGTCTTCAAGAGCGTTCGTTGCTTCTGTAGCTCTCCCAATTGAGCAGCAAGCGTGGCCATCTTAACGCGCTCATCGGCGACCTGAGCAAATTTCGCCATGACCCAGTCAGGTTCTGTGCTCAAGGCCATTTTTGGCGCGGAGCTTCGGCGACTATCGACGAATTCACGAAGCCGCGCAAAATGGACCTTCGTCCAGTTGGCGTCGTCTTTGGCGACAGTCTTTTGAAAACTGGACACAAATGCTTCGATTGCGGAAGCCGACTGCTGCCCGCGGCTTTCTCCATATCGGATGAGAACCTAGCCAATAGTTTGGAGCCAGGGCGAAAGGTGCGACACTGTTCACAAGCGATTTGAGCGCGTTCGTTTGTTTGGTCAGGTCAGTTTCGATGCTCTTGAGTTCCTCCGACAGTGGTGTCGCGGCTCAACGCAATGCTGCCGCCTTCTTGCTCGAAGACCTTCTGTGATGCTTCACTTCGGCGTGCTAGCTGAGTGCGTTTTGTCGAAAGAGATCCAATCTCTTCTTCAGCTAAGACCAGATCAGATTTGGCGACCTCCACTTCGCGACTGAGCTTCTCAAATCACTATCACCTTCCCGGTCCATGCTGCGAGATTTGTAGAGCGAAGATCACCCCGAAGCTGATCCAGAATGTCGATTCCGAGCAGAGATTTGATGCATCGGTCAGCCGGTGTTTTCTTGGTCGTCCGCAATGTTTGGATCTTTTCTCCATCAAAAAAGAAGAGCTGCGACACTCAGCAGGGATAATGTCTCGAAATAGTGTTCCAATCCTCGCTTGGAATATCGTCGACCTGCGCGCCATTGCGCTCAAATTCGAGGCTTTCGGCTACGCTGGCACCGCGAGCGGACCAAGAAGTCGCACGACGTACGTATCTCATTGCCCAGATGTTGGCTCTTGAAGGCCAGTTCGACGGAGGCACTGCGGTCTGTGGCAAAGTTGTTGATTCGTTTGAGCAGATGCGTTCATATTCGACTTGTCCAACACGCGCACCAAGGGCACGTTTGCCGTAGAGCGCTAAACGTACAGATCTAGGAACGTTGTCTTTCCAGCTCCATTGTGACCAACGACCAAAACCACGGCTTCTTGCCGTCCGCATCTGGAGCCAGCTCAAAGCAGTGCTCACCGCCATAAAGGCCAAAATTCACGAGACGTAAGGATTGGGGATCATGATTCAGACTCAAATAGCGGGTTAGACGATGTTGATTATTCTTTCCAGCTGCTCTTTGCGCTCGTTCAGGACTGTTGCTTCGTCAGCCATTCCTGCTCAAGAATGGAAGCAATTTTTCTGTGAATGAGAGTGCGGCGCTTGAGGCCACGTACAGATCGTTCAGCCTCTAGAGCTGTGCCATGAGACTGGTGGCAAGTCATGCGTGGCCAAACATCTGCCAAGACATTCGGTCATCTGCTTGAAATCAAAACCATCAGCGGCTTCGGCTGAAGCTCTTTGCCCGTTACCGTTTTCACAGTCTCAGAAACAGCATCGCCCCAGTCACCTTGCTCGCTGCGCCAGATGCGACG
>NZ_CP073585.1 GCF_018200035.1 Sulfitobacter albidus
CGCAAAACGCGGTGAATTCTGCAGCGGCGGTCGTGCCAAAGGTGGCGGCGATGTTATGCGCGCTGTGCTCCGTGTCGTGCATCAGATCCAGTGTGGTGCCGTCGGGCCAGAAATGCCGTGCCAGCGTCGGTTCGGCCTCGAGCGTGACATGCGCGTCGAGGGTGGTGCCGACATCGCGAAAGAGATCGTCGAAGACGTGGCGCATCGTCAGAACCGTGGGGCCCGCGTCCACCGGCCCTGCGACCGACGGCAGGCTGCGCATTTTGCCGCCCGGTGTAGCGTGGCGTTCGAACACCGACACCCGCGCACCCGCGTGCACCAGCCGCAGCGCGGCGGCGAGGCCACCGATGCCTGCACCGATGACGGCGATATGGGGCGGGTGCGCGATGGGGTGGCTCCGTTGACAACTGGGTGGAATATGTCCAGTCTAGTTTACACTTGTACTGTCAGCAAGAAATTACGCTCCCCTGTACCGGGGGCCGCGATTGCCACAAGGAAGAGACGCATGTCCTTTGCTCCCCGGATCGACGCCGCCCTGCACGCCGCCCTGCGCCAAGGGCAGGCCGCGCCCGCGCCGGCGAAACTTGCCGCGGCGCTGGAGCACGCGGTGACACCCGGTGGCGCGCGTATCCGTCCGACGATACTGCTGAGCATTGCGGCGGCCTGTGGCGATCCGTCCCCGCGTCTGGCGGATGCGGCGGCGGTGGCGTTGGAGCTGATGCATTGCGCCTCGCTGGTGCACGACGATCTGCCTTGTTTTGATGACGCGGATGTGCGGCGCGGCAAGCCCACGGTGCACCGCGCCTACAGCGAGCCGATCGCTGTGCTGACCGGAGACAGCCTGATCATGCTCGCGTTCGAGACGCTCGCCCGCGCGGCGGGGGAGGATCCGGCGCGCGCTGTTGCGCTGATCTCGGTTCTGGCGAAACGGTCGGGCATGCCCGGCGGGATTTGCGCGGGGCAGGGGTGGGAGAGTGAACGCGAGGTTGATCTGTCCGCCTATCACGCGGCCAAGACCGGCGCGCTGTTCATGGCCGCGACCGAGATGGGCGCGATTGCCGCCGGTCAGGACGGACCGCAGTGGATCGAGCTGGGTGCGCGAATCGGGGAGGCGTTTCAGGTCGCCGACGATCTGCGTGATGCGCTGTATGATGAAGAGACCTTGGGTAAACCCGTCGGGCAGGACGATCTGCACGGCCGACCCAATGCGGTGTCCGAACTGGGCGTCGAAGGGGCGATCCAGCGGATGCGCGATATACTGGGCGGGGCGATTGCCTCGATCCCGAAATGTCCCGGAGAGGGGATGCTGGCCGCGATGGTCACCGCGCAGGCCGAGGTGCTGACCCCGATCAAATGGCGCGCCGCGCAGCGGATCGCGGGCGAATGAGCGACAGCGCGCTGCCTGGCGAGATCTCTGCGCGCCCGGCGGGCTCGGCGTGGCTGGCACGGCTTGTTGCCTCGCGCGGGTTTCAGACCTGGGCGGCGCGGTTTCCGCTGACCCGGCGCCTCGTGCGGCGCGAGGGGGAGGCGATGTTCGATCTGCTGGCGGGGTTCTGTCACAGTCAGGTGCTGTCCGCCTTGGTGCAGCTGGGCACCCTTGATCGTCTGATGCAGGGGCCGCTGTCGGCGGACGCGCTGGCCCTGCACGCGCGTGTGCCGCCCGAGCGGATGCAGGTTTTGTTGCGTGCGGGTGTCGCGCTGGGGCTGCTGCGCCAGCGTCGGGCGGAGCGTTTTGCCATCAGTCGCACGGGGGCCGCGTTGACCGGCGTGCCGGGGTTGCCGCAGATGATTGCGCATCACGATGTGCTGTACCGCGATCTGGCCGACCCGGTTGCGTTCTTTCGCGGCGAGGTCGAAACCGAGCTGGCGGATTTCTGGCCTTACGTCTTTGGCGGCGAGATGGATGGCGCGCAGGCGCAGACCTATTCGCAGCTGATGGCCGACAGTCAGAGGCTGGTCGCCGAGGATACGCTGGCCACGGTGGATCTGTCCAACGTGCAGCATCTGATGGATGTCGGTGGCGGGTCGGGTGCGTTTCTGGCCGAGGTCGGTGTCGCCTATCCGGCGCTGCGCCTGACCCTTTTCGATCTGCCGCAGGTCGCGCCACAGGCGGAGGCGCGATTTGCACGTGCCGGAATGGCAGAGCGGACAGAGATTGTCGGCGGCTCGTTTCGCGAGGCGGCGCTGCCTGAGGGGGCCGACGGGATCAGCCTGATCCGGGTTCTGTATGACCACAGCGACGAGACCGTCAAAACCCTGCTGGCGCGTGTGTTTGCGGCGCTGCCTGAGGGCGGGCGGCTGATTATTTCCGAGCCGATGACCGGAGGCGCCCGTCCCAGCCGGGCGGGCGACGGGTATTTCGCGCTCTATACGATGGCGATGCGCACGGGACGGGCGCGGTCTGCCCATGAGATCGCGGCGCTGTGCGAGGTCGCAGGGTTTGCCGATGTGCAGACACCCCGGGCGCGGCGTCCGTTCGTCACCTCGTGCGTTGTGGCGACAAAGCCGTCGGCATGAATTGACGCAGCTACTGTCTATTTAAGTTGACAGTCAGCTATGTCCGTTTAGACTTACAGTTGCAAAATATTGCCTAAGCGAATCCGTGATTGGGTTTGTCAGGCCCTTAAGATCAAAGGAAACGACCCGTTGGAAACCACCGCAGTCATACTCAAAGGGCCCCGCGATCTGGGGCTGGATGCGTTGACGCTCGCGCCGCCTGCGGCCAGCGATCTGGTGGTTGAAGTGTCGCATTCGGGAATCTCCACCGGTACGGAAAAACTGTTCTGGAGCGGGGAAATGCCGCCGTTTCCGGGCATGGGCTATCCGCTCGTGCCGGGCTACGAGGCTGCGGGCGAGGTGGTCGAGGCGGCCGCCTCCACCGGGTTCAAGCCCGGCGACCGGGTATTCGTGCCGGGGGCCAACTGCTTTGACGGGGCGTTCGGGTTGTTCGGCGGTGCTTCCGCAACGCTGGTGACCGACGCGGCGCGCGTGACGCGAATCGACGCGGGTTTTGGCGCCGAGGGGGCGTTGCTGGCGCTGGCTGCAACTGCACGGCACGCGATGGCGGGGCCGGGCAAGGCCGTGCCGGATCTGATCGTGGGTCACGGCGTGCTGGGCCGTTTGCTGGCGCGTCTGACGGTTGCCGCCGGTGCGCCCGCACCGACCGTCTGGGAGACTGATCGCAGCCGCCACGGCGGTGCCGAAGGCTACACTGTCATCCACCCCGACGATGAGACGCGCAGCGATTACCGGAGCGTCTATGACGCCTCGGGCAGCGACGACATCCTGCCCACACTCATTTCGCGCATCGCGCGGGGGGGTGAGATCGTTCTGGCCGGTTTCTACCGCGCGCCGATCTCCTTTGCCTTCCCGCCCGCCTTCATGAAGGAAGCGCGCTTCCGCATCGCCGCCGAATGGACGCCCGTCGATCTGGTCGCCACGCGCCAGCTGGTGGAATGCGGCGCGCTGAGCCTTGGCGGATTGATTACCCACACACGTCCTGCCGCACAGGCAAGCGACGCCTACGAGACGGCCTTTTCGGATCCGGGCTGCCTGAAGATGATCCTTGACTGGAAAGGTACTGCATGACCCTCGATATCCCAAACCTCAAGGACGGCGGCACTATCAAGGATTTTGATCAGCGCCTGCGTGATGAGGCGGCCGAAGATCTGGCCGACATCATCAGCGAAGAACCGACATCCAAAACCCAGATCATCGCGATCTACGGCAAGGGCGGGATCGGCAAATCCTTCACGCTCGCCAACCTCAGCCACATGATGGCGGAGCAGGGCAAGCGTGTGCTGTTGATCGGCTGCGATCCGAAATCCGACACGACAAGCCTGCTGTTCGGCGGAAAGGCCTGCCCGACGATCATCGAAACCTCGACCCGCAAGAAGCTTGCCGGTGAGGAAGTCGCCATCGGCGACGTCTGCTTCAAACGCGGTGGCGTCTTCGCGATGGAGCTGGGCGGCCCCGAGGTCGGGCGCGGCTGCGGCGGGCGCGGCATCATCCACGGGTTTGAACTGCTCGAAAAGCTGGGCTTTCACGATTGGGATTTCGACTACGTCCTGCTCGATTTCCTGGGCGACGTTGTGTGCGGCGGCTTTGGCCTGCCCATCGCGCGGGACATGGCGCAAAAGGTGATCCTGGTCGCCTCGAACGATCTGCAGTCGCTTTACGTGGCCAACAACGTCTGCTCGGCGGTGGAGTACTTCCGCAAGTTGGGCGGGAACGTCGGCGTGGCCGGTCTGGTGATCAATAAGGATGACGGATCGGGTGAGGCGCAGGCCTTTGCTGAAGCGGTGGACATTCCGATCCTGGCGAGCATCCCGCAGAATGATGACCTGCGCAAGAAATCCGCCAACTACCAGATCGTCGGCACCGGCGAGAGCGAGTGGGGGTCGATGTTTGCCGAACTCGGTGACAACGTCGCCGCCGCCGCACCGCTACGCCCCGCCCCGCTGGATCAGGACGGTTTGCTGGCGCTGTTCGACAGCAAGGACACGGGTGGCGATTACCAACTGGTGCCCGCCACCGATATGGACATGCGCGGCAAGAATGCGGCACCCAAAGAGAGCCTTGAGGTGATCTACGACAATGTCTGATCGCGAGGGATATGAAGTCGGCTATGACGAGAGCGGCGCGGTGGAAGTGATCCGCGGCGAGGATCGTCAGACCGTGCCCGCGCAGGACGCGCCAGAGGCGCTCGGCTGTCATTCCGGCAGCGAGATGGCGAAGGCTGCCGCAATGGGCGGCAATGCCGAACTGCTCGAAGGGTTTGCCAGGGATTATCCCACCGGCCCGCACGACAAACCGCAATCCATGTGCCCGGCATTCGGCTCGCTGCGCGTCGGCCTGCGGATGAAGCGTACGGCGACGGTTCTGTCGGGCTCTGCCTGCTGCGTCTACGGGCTGACCTTTGTGAGCCATTTCTACGGCGCGCGTCGGTCGGTTGGATACGTTCCCTTCAACTCCGAGACTTTGGTGACCGGCAAGCTGTTCGAGGATATCCGCGAGGCGGTGCACGATCTGGCCGATCCCGAAAAGCTTGATTCGATCATCGTGACGAACCTGTGTGTGCCGACCGCTTCCGGCGTGCCGCTGCGCTTGCTGCCCGATGAGATTAACGGCGTGCGCATCGTCGGCATCGACGTGCCCGGCTTTGGCATCCCCACCCACGCCGAGGCCAAGGATGTGCTGGCCGGCGCGATGCTGAACTACGCTCGCAAGGAGATCGAGGCAGGGCCGGTGCCGATGCCCGCCTCCGGCAAGGCGGACCGCCCGACGGTGAGCCTGCTGGGCGAGATGTTCCCGGCTGATCCGATGATGATCGGTCAGATGTTGGCCCCGATGGGGCTGGCCGTCGGCCCCGTCGTGCCATGCCGCGAATGGCGCGAGCTCTATGCCGCGCTGGACTGCGGTGCCGTGGCCGCGATCCACCCGTTCTATACCGCCGCCGTGCGCGAGTTTCAGGCGGCGGGTCGCCCGGTTGTGGGTTCCGCCCCCGTAGGTCACGACGGCACCGCCGCGTGGCTGGCGGGCATCGGCGATGCCTTTGGCCTCAGTGCGGAGACCGTGGCAAACGCGCAAAACCAATTTCTGCCCGCGATCAAGGGTGCGCTCGCCGGCGCGCCGATTGACGGGACGATCACGCTCTCGGGCTACGAGGGCTCTGAGCTGCTGGTCGCGCGCCTGTTGATCGAAAGCGGTGCGCGTGTGCCTTACGTTGGCACCGCCTGCGCAAAATCCCCGTGGTCCGAGGCGGATGCGCAATGGCTCGCCGATAAGGGCGTGACCGTGAAATTCCGCGCCTCGCTTGAGGATGATTGCGCCGCGATGGAAGCGATCCAGCCGGATCTCGCCATCGGGACCACCCCCGTGGTGCAAAAGGGTAAGGAACTGGGCATCCCCTCGCTCTACTTCACCAACCTGATTTCCGCGCGGCCCCTGATGGGGGTAGCGGGTGCCGGATCGCTGGCTGAGGTGATCAATGCCGCCATGGCCAACAAGGGCCGGATGCACAGCATGAAAGCGTTTTTCGAAGGCGTCGGCCATGACGATACCGCCGGCGTCTGGGAAGGCGCGCCAAACCTGCAACCGCAGTTCCGCGCGCTGAACGCGAAGAAACTCGAGCGCGCTGCAAAGGCCGCCAAAGCGGCGGAGATGATCTAGTGCGCGTTTGTTACCATAAACGCGCACAGCGCGAGGCAGGGTATCCGAAGGATGCCCGTTTGCGCCCCGTCGCAGTTGAATCGCGGGAGGCCGCCTCATGCTAGTGCAGGATCACGACCGCGCGGGCGGATACTGGGGCGCGATCTATGCCTTCTGCGCCGTGAAGGGATTGCAATGCGTGATCGACGGCCCGGTGGGGTGCGAGAACCTGCCGGTGACGTCCGTCCTGCATTACACCGACGCGCTGCCGCCGCATGAGTTGCCGATCGTTGTCACCGGTCTGGGCGAAGAAGAGCTGGGCCGTGACGGCACCGAGGGCGCGATGAAGCGCGCCTGGGGGACGCTCGATCCGGCCTTGCCTGCGGTCGTCGTCACAGGTTCCATCGCCGAGATGATTGGCGGGGGCGTGACGCCCATGGGCACCAACATCCAACGCTTTTTGCCCCGCACCATCGACGAGGATCAGTGGGAAGCCGCTGACCGTGCGATGACCTGGATCTTTACCGAGTTTGGCATGACCAAGGGTCGGATGCCGAAGGAGGCCAAGCGCGAAGAAGGGGCCAAGCCCCGCGTCAATATCCTGGGTCCGATGTACGGCACGTTCAACATGCCGTCCGATCTGGCCGAAATCCGGCGCCTGATCGAAGGCATTGGCGCCGAGATCAACATGGTCATGCCGCTGGGCGCCCATGTGTCCGAGATGCGCGGGCTGGTGAACGCCGACGTCAACGTCACGATGTACCGTGAATTCGGGCGGGGCCTGTGCGAAGTGCTGGGCAAGCCGTATCTACAGGCGCCCGTGGGCATCGACAGCACCACCAAATTCCTGCGCAAGCTGGGTGAGCTGACGGGGCTGGACCCCGAGCCGTTCATCGAGCGCGAAAAACACTCGACGATCAAACCCGTCTGGGATCTGTGGCGCTCTGTCACGCAGGATTTCTTTGCCACCGCATCCTTCGGGATCGTGGCGAACGAGACCTACGCGCGCGGCATCCGCAATTTCCTTGAGGTTGATCTGGGTCTGCCCTGCGCCTTTGCTGTGGCGCGCACGGCCGGCAAAAAGACCAACAACGACGAAGTGCGCGCGATGATCCACGGCAAGCGCCCGCTGATCGTCATGGGCTCGATCAACGAAAAGATGTATCTGGCGGAGATGAAATCAGGCTTTGGCCCGGCGCCGACCTTCATCCCGGCAAGCTTTCCCGGTGCCGCCATCCGGCGCGCGACGGGCACGCCTTTCATGGGCTACGCGGGGGCGACCTATCTGTTGCAGGAAGTGTGCAACGGTCTCTTCGACGCGCTGTTCCACATCCTGCCGCTGGGCAGCGAGATGGACGAGACCCCCGCCACCCCCACACCGCTGCGCCGCGATTTTCCGTGGGACGAGGACGCGCAGGCGCACCTCGACCGGATCGTGGCAACCCACCCCATTCTGACCCGTATCTCGGCCGCGAAGACCCTTCGCGACGAGGCGGAAAAACGCGCCCTCGATCAGGGCGCCGAACGGGTCGTTCTAGAGACTGTCAAGAGTCTGCAACCCAGCAAGGGAGACGAAAATGACTGACATGACCAACACCCCAGGTGTTGCGCGCAAGCGCTCCACCTCGGCTGCGACGCGCGAATACTACGTTTATTTCGCCGTCATCTTCCTGGCGACACTGCCGCTGGCGTTCCTCACCTGGACGCTGACGGCGCTGCGCCAGCTTGCCCTTCCGTCGAAGGGCCCCGTGAAATCTGCGTGGAGCCAGGCGCAGATTATCACACCGCGGATTTTCTCGGCCTAAACAGCCGTCCGTGCAAGAAATTCCGCCTTGAGGGACCAGGGCACACAGCATTCGCCAGCCTTTCGAGGGTGGTGGACCAAAGCCAGGGGATGAGCCCCTGTCATACCCTGCCGCGGGGGAAGCGCGGCGTCGGCACTTTTTTCGTAAGGAGAAAAAACATGGCTGATAACAATGACCTGTCCTTCACAGGCCTTACAGACGAGCAAGCGCAGGAACTGCACTCGGTCTATATGAGCGGCTTCATGATCTTCACGATCGTGGCTCTGGTGGCTCATTTGCTGACGTATTTCAAACTGCCTTGGTTCGCCTGGTAATCGAGAGGATCACAACAAATGGCACAGTTTTACAAAATCTGGCTGATCTTTGACCCCCGTCGCGTTTTCGTGGCGCAGGGCGTGTTCCTCTTTTTGCTGGCGGCGATGATTCACCTCGTCCTGCTCAGCAACCCAGAGACCAACTGGTTCAACCGCGCCTTCGGTGGTGCGGAAGCCGGCGAATAAGCTCAGCTTTCACGCAAGCGCTGTGGGCGGCGCCCCAATGGACCGCCGCCCACGGCAACCCCGAAAGACAATTCAACGCGCAGGTCTGCCCTCATATGCACGGGGTGGGGGCGCTTAAGGAGACTGAAGATGGCACAGCTCAGCTTCGAGAAAAAATACCGCGTCCGGGGTGGGACGCTGGTGGGCGGAGACCTGTTCGACTTCTGGGTGGGCCCTTTCTATGTCGGGTTCTTCGGCGTCACGACATTCTTTTTCGCCGCGCTCGGAACCATACTGATTTTTTACGGTGCAGCCCTCGGCGACACCTGGAACCCCTGGCTGATCTCGATCGATCCGCCGTCGCTTGAGGTGGGCCTGGGCGTCGCACCACTGGCCGAAGGCGGGCTGTGGCAGATCATCACGCTCTGCGCCACGTTCGCCTTTGTCTCATGGGCGCTGCGCGAGGTCGAAATCTGCCGCAAGCTGGGCATGGGCTATCACGTGCCCTGGGCATTCAGCATGGCGATCCTCGCCTATGTGACGCTGGTCATCTTCCGCCCGCTTTTGATGGGCGCATGGGGGCACGGATTTCCCTACGGGATCTTCAGCCACCTCGATTGGGTGAACAACGTCGGCTACGCCTACGGCAACTTTCACTACAACCCCGCGCATATGGTGGCGATCACGTTCTTCTTTACCACCTGTCTGGCGCTGGCGCTGCACGGCTCGCTGGTTCTGTCCGCGGTCAACCCCGGCAAGGGCAAGACCATCGGCACGCCCGATCACGAGGATACGTATTTCCGCGATCTGATCGGCTATTCCATCGGGCCCCTGGGCATCCACCGGCTGGGCCTTCTGCTGGCGCTGAACGCCGGTTTCTGGAGCGCCGTGTGCATCATCATCTCGGGCACGATCTGGTTCGACCAGTGGAGCGCGTGGTGGGATTGGTACGCTGAACTGCCCTGGTGGGCGGACCTGTAAGAGAGGATTTGACAGATGATTGAGTATCAAAACATCTTCACGCAAGTGCAGGTTCAGGGCCCGCCAGAGATGGGCGTTGACCCCAACGGCACGCTTGACCGCGAACGCACCAACGGCACCGGTTTCAGCAAGCTTGCGGGGCTTATCGGCAACGCACAGCTGGGCCCGATCTACCTTGGCCCCTTTGGGCTGGTGGCGCTGGCGACGGGTTTTGCCTGGTTCTTTATCGTTGGCATGAACTTCTGGTGGCAGGTGGATTATTCGCCAGGCCTGTTCTTCCGCGATCTGTTCTGGCTGGCGCTTGAGCCGCCCGCCGAGGAATACGGCCTTGGCATCCCACCGCTGATGGAGGGAGGGTGGTTCCTGATCGCCTCGTTCTTCCTGCTGGTGTCCGTGATCAGCTGGTGGATCCGCACCTACCTGCGGGCCGAAGAGCTGGGCATGGGCAAGCACGTCAGCTGGGCCTTCGCCTCCGCGATCTGGTTGTTCCTGGTGCTGGGTCTGTTCCGGCCGATCCTGATGGGATCGTGGAGTGAGGCCGTGCCTTACGGCATCTTCCCGCACCTTGATTGGACAAACCTGTTTTCGCTGACCTACGGCAACCTGTTCTACAACCCGTTCCACGCGCTTTCGATCGTGTTCCTCTATGGCTCGGCGCTGCTGTTTGCCATGCACGGGGCGACGATCCTCGCCGTCAGCCGCTACGGCGGTGAGCGCGAGATCGAGCAGATCGTCGACCGGGGCACGGCCTCGGAGCGGGCGGCGCTGTTCTGGCGCTGGACCATGGGCTTCAACGCCACGATGGAAGGCATCCACCGCTGGGCGTGGTGGTTCGCGGTCCTGACGACACTCACGGGTGGCATCGGGATCCTGCTGACCGGCACGGTTGTCGACAACTGGTTTATCTGGGCGCAAGACCACGGCTTTGCACCGCTTGATTAAGGGAGAAAACACGATGTTGGAGAACCACGACTACATGCGCAACGACCGGACGGATCAGATCCGTCTGGGCGCGGACGTCGCCTACCTGATGCTGAAGGGGGCGGGATACGCCGCCATCGTCTGCATCGTCCTGCTGGTGCTGACCTATGGCACCGTCTGGGTCGGGAAGTTCCTGCCGCCGGAATCCAAGGAAGCGCCGGATCCCACGCCGCTGTCGCTTGTGGTGCCGGTCACGGAACATGCGACTGTCTGATACCACCGGACCGCCTGACGGTCCGCACCATTCGGCTTCGGGCGCATTCGCCATCGCCCGAAGCCATCCGAGATCAGACAATTCTGTCCCTAGGGTTGTCTGATACAGTCGGGGGCCTCGACCCCCCGACGCCTCCTGTTGGCTACGGGAGACAGGGGGTGGCACGCGAACGCGTTTGCCATCCCCTGTTCCCGGCCAACAGGCCCCATACACCCCGCGTCGAGGGCACCGTCGAGAAAAGGAGCCCATCATGGGCCGCCATACCCCCCAACTGGATCGCATCTCCGCGCCTGCGGACATGAAATCCCTCTCGGACGCGGAATTGCGCATCCTTGCGGATGAGCTTCGCGATGAGGTGATCCATTCGGTCGCCAATACCGGCGGGCATCTGGGATCCTCACTGGGGGTTGTGGAACTGACGGTCGCCCTGCACGCGGTATTCGATACGCCCCGCGACAAGTTGATCTGGGACGTCGGCCACCAATGCTATCCGCACAAGGTGCTGACCGGGCGCCGCGCCCAGATGCATACCCTGCGTCAGGAAGGGGGCATTTCCGGCTTTACCAAGCGCAGCGAAAGCCCGTTTGATCCGTTTGGTGCCGCCCATTCGTCCACGTCGATCTCGGCGGCGCTTGGATTCAGCGTGGCGCGCGACATGGGCCAGGCGACTGGTGATGCAGTGGCCGTGATCGGCGACGGCTCGATTTCGGCGGGCATGGCCTATGAGGCGCTCAACAATGCGGGCGCCCAGGGCCGGCGGATGTTCGTGATCCTGAACGACAACGAAATGAGCATCGCGCCCCCGGTTGGCGCCATGTCGCACTACATGACCTCGCTTGCCGGATCGGCCCAACCCGAGGCGGCCCGGGAGCCGGGCCCCGCCCGTGACCACGCGCGGCGTGCGCGCGAATTGGTCACCGGGGCGGTCAATGACCAGAGCACGCTGTTTGAAAACCTGGGATTTGAATATATCGGCCCCATCGATGGGCATGACATGGACCAGCTGCTGTCGGTTCTGCGCGCCGCGCGGGTCCGCTCGAACGGGCCGGTGCTGATCCATTGCTGCACGGTCAAGGGCAAGGGCTTTGGCCCCGCCGAAGAGGCCGCCGACCGCTACCACGGTGTCAGCAGTTTTGATCCCAAGACCGGGACACAGGCCAAGAAGCGGCCCAACGCGCCGAGCTATACCAAGATCTTTGGCGAAGCGCTGGCAGACGAGGCGACGCGCGACCCCAAGCTGGTGGCGATCACGGCGGCGATGCCGTCGGGCACGGGGCTCGACATCTTTGCCAGCCACCACCCGTCGCGCATGTATGATGTGGGCATTGCCGAGCAACATGGCGTGACCTTTGCCGCCGGCCTTGCCGCGGGCGGGCTCAAGCCGTTCTGCGCGATCTATTCGACATTCCTGCAACGCGGCTACGACCAGATCGTGCATGACGTGGCCCTGCAAAACCTGCCCGTTCGCTTCGCGATTGACCGCGCGGGCCTCGTGGGCGCCGATGGGGCCACGCATGCGGGTGCCTTCGACATCGGCTATCTGACGGCGCTGCCGAATATGGTCGTCATGGCGGCCTCCGATGAGGCGGAGCTGGTGCATATGGTCGCGACCGCTGCGGCCTACGACGATGGGCCGATTGCGTTCCGCTATCCGCGCGGCGAGGGGACCGGCGTGACGATCCCCGAACGCGGTCGTCCGCTTGAGATCGGCAAGGGGCTGATTGTCCGCCAGGGGTTCGATGTGGCGATCCTGTCCTTCGGTGCGCATCTGAGCGAGAGCCAGCGCGCCGCCGACATCATCGAGGCGCAGGGCATGACCGTCACCGTCGCTGACGCGCGGTTTGCCAAACCGCTGGACACCCAGCTGATTGCCAAGCTCGCGCGCAAGCACCGCGTGCTGATCACGGTTGAACAGGGCGCGCAGGGCGGATTTGGCGCGATGGTGCTGCACCACCTCGCGAACGAGGGCTGGCTGGACGGCGATCTGGCCGTGCGCACGATGACGCTGCCCGATCGCTTCATCGATCAGGGCGCGCCCGATGCGATGTACGCCGATGCCGGCCTCACCGCGCAGGACATCGCGGCCATCGCGCTCCAGGCGGCGAAGGTGCATCAGGTCCAGGCGTGATCAAATACATCCATCCCGACGGCAGGCATTGCTATCGCGCGCTGCATACGGTGGAGGCGATCTATACCGATGATGCGGGAAAGCTTGTGTCCCGTGCGCGCACGGCGGACGGGAGCGGCACCTATACGTTCGAGATCAGGGAGTTCGAGGTCCTGACCCCGGGCGTTCTCTACGACTGACGCCGCTCAGGCGGTTTGGGCAAAGATCAGACCTGCGTGCTGCTGCATATAGATGCGCAGCCAGGGGGTGAAAATCTCTGGCGTGGCGGTCAGATCCATCATCAGATCAGCCCGGTTGATCCAGCGGGTGTCCATGACCTCCTCCGGATTGGGGTCAAGCGGCAGATCACGCGTCGCCTCGACGACGAAAACCTCGACCAGCTCATGCTCGATCAGCCCGCCGCCCACATCGGCGCGGTATTCGACCTGCCCGCGGTGGCGCGGCGTAACGTCCGTGATCCCCAGCTCTTCGCGAAGGCGGCGGTGCGCGCAGGTCAGATCGTCCTCGTCCCATTCGGGATGGGTGCAGCAGGTATTCGCCCAAAGCCCCGGCGTGTGATATTTCCCCAACGCGCGGCGCTGGATCAGCATGTCATCGCCCGCCATGACAAACACCGACACGGCCTTGTGCCGCAACCCGCGCAGATGTGCGTCAAGCTTTTCGACCGGTTGCAGGGTGCCGTCGATCCAGGCGGGGATCATGATGTCGGTCATGGAGGCTCCGTCGCGCATGGTCAGACCCGCGTTTGTGCCACGAGCCCGGTCAGATGGGCCAGGTTCTTAACGCCAATTTTCAGATGGGCCAAGGGGCGCGCTTTGACCAGCTTTTTGTTCATGTAGGCCTCGAACGTCAGGCGCTGCACGTCCACGTCGTGGCAGAGCGACACGAACCGCTCGCGCCGCGCGTCCGAGCGGTAGTAGGCGTTTTGCATTGCACCCAGCACGCGGAACACCTGTTTATGTTCGCGCATGAACAGCTTGCGCGCCAGTTTCAGATCGCTCACCCGGCCGGTGGTCAGACAGGCGGCGGCAGCGGTGGCGGCAACACGGCCACCGACCATCGCGTAATATATCCCCTCGCCCGACGAGGGTGCCACGACGCCCGCCGCATCACCCGCCAGCACCACATCGCGCCCGTTGTCCCAGCGGTCCATCGGGCGCAGCGGGATCGGCGCGCCCTCGCGCCGGATCGTTTTGCAGTTCTCAAGCCCGGAAGCCACGCGCAGATCGGCGGTCGCCTTCTTCAGGTCAACCCCGTCGAGGCCCGTGCCCATGCCGACACTCGCCTGCGCGCCGTGCGGGAACACCCAGCCGTAGAAATCGGGCGAAATCGCCCCGTCATAGATGACATCGCAACGCATGGGATCGTAGTGTTCGGTCTTGGCCGGCGCTTCGATGATCTCGTGGTAGGCGATGACATAGGGGATCTTGTCGCCGCCGGGCACCTCGGCCTTGGCGACGTTGGAACGTGCGCCATCCGCGCCGATCACCAGCTTGCAACGCGCCACGCGGTCCTCGCCGCTCGCCTTGTGGCGGTAGTGCACGTGGGTGCCCGCGTCGTCGCGCGTGATCTTGGTGAAGGTGCCGGTGATCCGCTCGGCGCCCGCGGCCTCGGCCCGGATGCGCAGAAACTCGTCGAAATGTTCGCGGTCAACCATGCCGACATAGCCGTTCTCGATCGGGATATCGACCTGACGCTGGGTTGGCGAAATCATGCGCGCGGTGCGGATGCGCGCGACGATCTGGCTGTCGGGGATGTTGAAATCCGCGATCAGACGCGGGGGCACCGCCCCGCCACAGGGCTTGATCCGCCCGTCCCGGTCGATAAACGCAACCGTGTGGCCCGAGCGGACCAGATCGGCGGCGGCGGTCGCACCCGAGGGTCCACCCCCTACAACGACAACATCGAACATTGGCTATTCTCCCGGAACAAGCGCGGGCGAGGCCTGCGCGGTGGTGGTGGACAGGATATGCCACGCCATGACGGCGGCGGCGATAAACAGGGCGCCCTCAAGCGCAAAGACAGCGCCAAAGGCCGGGCCATCGGCCAGCCCCGTGCGTAGCAAATCAACAGCGGCGGCACCGGTCAGCCCGCCAAAGCCCGCGGCGATGGCTTGCGCCGCGCCCCAAAGGCCCATGCGCGTGCCCTCGCGTCGTTCCCGCCCGTCGGAGGCCAGCGCCATCATCGACCCGATCGCCGCGACCGCAAACATCCCGTTGAAAAAGCCAAGGCCGACGACCAGCGCGGTGAATGGCAGCGCCAATGATCCGGTTCCCGTCAGTGCGATCAGCGCCAGCGCCACGGCAGAGCCAAGACAGCCCGAGACGACCCAGGCCCGCAGGCTCCCGATCTTGAGGCCCGTTGCCATGATGCCCACGGTCAGCATCCCCACAAAGACGCCGCCGTTCTGCGCGCCCGACAGCTGCGTGGATTGTCCGGGGGTAAAGCCGAACACGAGGCCCGCGAAAGGCTCAAGGATCAGCTCCTGCATGAAGTAGGCGTTCATCGACAGGAAGACGAACAGCGTGAAATTGCGCGCGCGCCGCTCGGCCCAGACTTCGCGCAGGCCATCCATGAACGGAACGTGCGGCTCGGGCGGGCGGGCGGCGAGACCGCGTTCGATGCGTCCCACGGCGATCACCGTCAGCGCAAAGGCGGCGAGCACGACCACCGCCACGACGCTCAACAGCCGCGCGGGGGAGTAGGGATCCAGGAAGCTGCCCGCAAGGCCCGCGGTCAGCGCAATGCCAAAGATCATCATCAGCCATGTGATCGTCGCCGCCGCCGCACGGCGGTGGGGCGCGGTGGTGGTCGCCAAAAGCGCCAGCAGCGACGTGCCCGAGGCGCCGACGCCCAGCCCGATCAGCGTATAGGCGAGCACCGACAATGCGAGCGCCAGCGCGTAGCTGCCCGCAAACAGCGTCACCGCAAAGGCCGCGCCAAACCCGCCCGCCGCCAGCACCGCCATGCCGCCGATGATCCACGCGGTGCGATTTCCGCCGGTATCCGAGATGAACCCCCAGCGCGGGCGTGACAGCTGGATGCCGTAGTGCAGCCCGACCAACGCGCCGGGCAGAACGGCGGGCAGGGCGAACTCCACCACCATCAGCCGGTTCAGGGTCGATGTCGTCAGCACCACAATCGCGCCAAGCGCCATCTGAACCAGCCCCAGCCGGGCGATCTGGATCCACGAGAGCTGCATCAGCCGATCCCCCGCAGGGCAAAGGCGGCGATCATCATGCCGGAGACATAAAGGGTGACGCCGGTGCCGTTGTACCAGGGCGCGCGCCCTTTTGGATCACGCAGCAGCACGCGCATCGCGGCGAGCTGCGCAAAAAGAACTCCGGTGATAGCCACGGCATGAAGCGGTTTGCCCCACGTCGCCAGAAGCACGATCACGCCCAGCTGCGGCACCGCCATGATCCAGCAGGCCACCCGCGCCGCGCGCGCGGGCCCCAGCGTGACGGGCAGGGAGTTCACCCCGGTGGCCGTATCCCCTTCGAGCGCCTTGAAATCGTTGAGGGTCATGATGCCGTGCGCGCCAAGCGCGTAGAGTGCCGCGACCACCACCACCGGAATCGACGGCGCGCCCGCCGACAACACGGCAGCGCCGGTAAACCACGGCAACCCCTCGTAACACAACCCAACCAGACCCGGCCCCCACCACCCCGAGCGTTTCAGGCGCACCGGTTCGGCGGAATAGGCCCAGGCGGCGGCCACACCCACAACAGTCGCGCCAAATCCCCACGGCCCAAGCTGATAGCCCACCACAAGCGACAGTGCCGACATCGCCAACGCGATCCACAGGCCCCAGCGTCCCGGTATCCGGCCCGAAGGGATCGGGCGCATCGGCTCGTTGATCGCATCGACGTGCCGGTCACACCAATCATTGGCGGCCTGGCTCATGCCACAGACGATGGGCCCTGCTAGGATGATTCCCAGTATCACCAATGTCCACTGACCGCTTGGAGACGCCCCCGATGAGACGACGCCGCACAGATACGCCCACATGGGCGGAAACCACGTTATCGGCTTTATCAACTGCAAGGCCGCCGCCGGATCCGGCAGTCGGCGCAGTGTGGGAGAGGAGGCTACGGACATAGTGTCAACTTAAACTTACACATGTCCTGCGGCAAGTGTAATGTCGCCGCGACAGACGCCGCGACATTGGATCGCTTGGCAAGCAGAGCGCACTGTGCCAAGTTTTTGGGTGTAGAACCCTTTACCTCGGCTGAGGCCCAGCTAGATCAAGGGTGAAAATCAGGAGGACTACCATGACAAAATTCGCAGCAACCGCTGTTACCCTCGCCCTTCTTGGTGCACCGGCTTTTGCCGATGGCCACGCAACGGGCGACGCCGACGCAGGTGAGAAGGTCTTTAACAAGTGCAAGGCCTGCCACATGATCCAGGACGCTGACGGCAATGACATCGTCAAGGGCGGCCGCACCGGCCCGAACCTTTATGGCCTGTACCAGCGCGTTGCCGGCTCGACCGACTTCCGTTACGGCGACTCGATCGTTGAGGCGGGTGAAGCCGGGCTGGAGTGGAACGAAGAAGAATTCGTGAAATACGTGGCCGATCCCAAGGAATACCTCGCCGAGTATCTCGACGACAAAAAAGCGCGCTCGAAGATGTCGTTCAAACTGCGCAAGGAAGAAGAGGCAGCGGACGTCTGGGCCTACATCGTCTCCGTCGGGCCAGAGCCCAAGGAAGAAGACGGCGAAAGCTGATTTTTCGATTGAAGCGATTTTTGAAACGGCCCCCGCGCGGGGGCCGTTTTGCTATCCGACGTCCGCCTGTTGATTTGACAGGTCCCAGAGCGTGTTGAGCTGCTGCAATGCCGGATCGAACTCGGCTTCGGTTGCGTCCGCACCCATCAGACGCACCAGATCCGGCGCACTGCGGACGATGTTGCCGCTGACGAGGATCGAGGCTTCGGGCAGACGGATGCGCAGGGCCACGATCACCTTGGCCAATGCGTTAAGCGAATGTTCGCCTGCGGCGGAAAGCCCGATGATCATATGGCCTGATTGTGCAGCATATTGCACAAGCCCGTCGTGATCGAGATCGCGTTTCAGGGTGATATCCCAGCCGTCCTTCGTCGCAAGGTCCGCGGCCATCTCAATCCCGAGCGTGTGATTCTCTCCGGGCACCGGCATGAAGAGCGCCGCGCGCTGGTTTCCCCGGGGTCGCGTGGGTTTGAACAAGGGTCTGAGCCCGCGCATGACCGCATAGATGTGACCGGTGGCGACGGTGGCTTCGGCCCAGCTGATCTTGTCCTCTGACCACCAGGTGCCAAGACGGCGCGCCGCCTCTGCCAGATAGGCGAGATAGACTGTTTCGACGGACGCCCCCTGCGCCTGGATCCGTGCGATGAAAGCCTTGCCCGCGAGCGGGTTGGGTAGCAAGAGCGCCCGCGAAAGCTCGTCAATTCGCGCGTCGGACGGAAAGGCGATGGCCGACGACAGCACAACGGGGTGATCGACAAGACGTCTGATCACCTCCCGTGCCAGCGACGTGAATACGTCCTCCGGTAGTTTTGTCCGTAATGTCCCTATCTCCGTGACGGTCTTGCGATACAGACCATCATGAAACAAAGACCGATCGCGTTCACGATCTGTCATTATGTCCCCCTTGGTGCGGCATGGCTAACGCCGCTGGGTCAACATACGCTCTTTGGCCTTTAATTCAAGCTGTTCGCGGGTTGCTGCACTATGCTGCCTAAGGCGACTGCGACTGGTTTTCGAAGATATCGCACAGCAATTTATTAACCATAATGATGATTATAGCGCTTAGTGCTACATCCGCCCCGGCAAGAACAGCGCCAGCGCGGGGATCGCAAGCAAGAGCGCCAGTCGCACGATGTCCATCAGCCAAAATGGCGTCACACCGCGAAAGATGGTCGCGGTGCTGACATCCTTGACCACGCCCTTGAGGATAAACACATTCAAACCCACCGGGGGCGTTATCAGGCTGATCTCGGTCACGACAACGACGACGATCCCGAACCAGATCGGATCAAAGCCAAGGCTTGTCACCAGCGGGAAAAAGATCGGCACCGTCAGCAGCAGCATCGACAGGCTCTCAAAGACACAGCCGAGCGCGATGTAGATGCCGAGGATGATGAACATCACGGTCCAGGGGCTGAGGTCATTTTCGCTGACCATGGCCAGCAGCGCCTCGGGCAGGCCCGCGATGTTGACGAAGTTCGAAAAGATCCACGCACCGATCAGGACCGAGAACAGGCTGGCCGTTGTGATCGCGGTCTCCCCCAGCACTTCCGCAGTGCCTGACCACGTCAGACGCCTCCGGAACAGGGTGATGAGGAAGGCCCCCGCCGCCCCCATGCCGGCCGCTTCCGTCGGGGAGAACGACAGGTAAATCGGCCAGATATCCAGCGCGCCGTAGAGCCCGCCGATGACCAGCGCAAACAGCAACAGCACCGCCCAGACCCCGCGCAGCGCCGCCAGCCGTTGCGGCCACGCCGTCCGCTCGCCCGCCGGGCCTGCCGCAGGATTGCGGCGCACGGTCAGCTGCACCGCAAAGATGTAGAAAAGGATGCCGAGAAAGCCCGGAATGATGCCCGCCACGAAAAGCTTGCCGATGGAGGTTTCCGTCAGCAGCCCGTAGATCACAAGGATCACCGAGGGCGGAATGAGAATGCCCAGCGTGCCGCCTGAGGCAATCGCCGCCGTCGCAAGGCTGTCTGAATAGCCGTAGCGCCGCATCTCGGGCATGGCGACCTTTGACATCGTCGCGGCGGTTGCCAGTGACGAGCCCGAAATCGCGGCAAACCCGCCGCAGGCCACAATCGTCGCAATCGCCAGGCCGCCGCGCAGATGCCCCAGAAAGGCGTTCGATGCGGCATAAAGCTCCCGGCTGATCCCGCCCTTGTTCACGAACAGACCCATCAGGATGAACAGCGGCACAACGCTGAGGCCGTAATCCTGCGCGGTGTCGATGATCAACCGCGCGCCCATGGAAACAGCGCCGCGAAATGACGTCTCGATCATATAGCCGACCATGCCGACCAGCCCCATGGCAAAGGCAATCGGCACCCGGATCAGCACCAGCGCCAAAACTGCGGCAAAGCCGATAAGACCTTCGGTCATGCCACGTCCTCCACAAACCGCGGCGCGACCAGCAACAGCACGCCCTTCAGGATCAATGCCGCGATGGTCAGACAACACATCGCAAAGATGAAATAGCCCACGATGAATTGCGGTATTTCCAGATATTCAGTCCTGTCACCAAAGCCGCGCGCGCGTTCGGCCAGCACCTGCACGTATTGCGTGGGCCAGATCAGCATCACCCCGCAGGCAATTGCGATCAGCCCGTCGCGCAGACGCTGCACGAACGGGTTCTTGAACAGCGGATCCAGCAGGTCGACCGCGATGTGATCGCCGCGATAGGAAATCGCCGGCAGCGCCGCAAAAACGACCAAAGCGACGCCCAGCTTGGTCAGCTCGGTCGCGGCCTCGATAGGCGCGTTGAACGCCGATCGCAGGATCACGTCGCAGAATGTCAGAACCATCAGCAGGAACAGAACCGCGCCTGCGATGGCAATGGGAAGTTTGAGAAACAAGCGCAGCATTGCCGCCTCTTTCGATCAAGGGGAGTTCTGCGGGGCGCTGCCAGCTACGCGCGCCCCGCTTGCTTGTCTGCGGTGGGGCTCAGGAGCCGCCGCTTTCCTTGGCCATCTCTGACACGACCATGTCATAGGCGGCCTGCGCGTCGATTCCGGCATCCGCGATCTCTGCCAGAACCTTGGCGCGTACGTCCGCGGCCACGGTGGCGAATGCCTCCTGATCGGCGGCGGAGGCTTCGGTGATCGTGTTGCCCTCGGCGGCCTCTGTCGCGGCATAGGCATCGGCGTCGGATTTATCCCACGCGGCCCCCATCAGCCGGGAGAAGGGCTCGCCGAACACCTCCGCGTCAAGTGCGGCCTTCTGTTCGTCGCTCAGGCTGTCGAATGTTTCCTGGCTCATCAGCACGGCGAAGGACCCACGGTAGAGACCGCCGGGCATGACATAGAGGTTCTCGGCCACTTCGGTCAGCTTGAAACCCAGACGTTCGCCCACGTTCATCGCGACCGCGTCAGCAGCACCGGAATCGAGCGTCTCGTACACCTTTGGCGCGGGCACGTTGATGCCGATCAGACCCACGGCCGCGCCGACATCCCCGGCCACACCGCCACCAAGGCGGGTTTTCAACCCGTCCAGATCGGCCAGCGTGGTGACGGATTGATTGGAGTGGATCTGGCCGGGGCCATGGGTGCTGAGACCGATCAGCTTTACGCCGCGGTGCTCGTCCAGCTCGGCCAGCATCGCCTCATGCACACGCCAGTAGGCGACAGATGCGGCCTCCGCGTTGCCCTCGTAACCGGGCAGCTCGATCAATTTGGTGCCGACAAAGCGGCCCGGCTGGTAGCCGTGGAAGATGATCGAGATGTCGGCGGCGCCGTCCATCACCAGATCCATCTGCGCGGGCGGGGGGGCCAGCCCGCTCTTGATCTCGGCGGTGACCTGACCGTCGGTCGCCTCTTCCATCATGTCGATCAGCCCTTCGAACATGTCGACGTTGATGCTGTGCGAGGGCGGCAGCCATGTGGAAATCGTCAGCGTCTTTTCCTGCGCCATCGCCGCAGTGCCAAGGCCAAGCCCCACCGCCGTCGCGGCAAGGAAATGTGTGAATTTGGTCATTATGTTTCTCCCTTAGGTTGGTTTCTTATATTTTTGTAACACTTACTCTGCGTCAATTCGATGTGTGAGTCCAGTTCAGATCTGAAGCGTGCCCACGCTCGCCCCCCGCAGACATAGAGGGTTTGTCCGGTGACAAAGCCGCTCGCCGGGTCGCAGAAAAAGAGGAAGGCGTTGGTCACGTCCTCCACCGTGCCCAGCCGCCCCACGGGCAGTGATTTGGCGAGGGCCTCCTGTCGCGGGCTGTCTTTTTCAACGATGCCCCAGAAATTGTCGGTCAGGATCGGGCCGGGGGCCACGACGTTGACGGTGATGCCATGCGGCGCCAGCTCCAGCGCCCAGGTGCGCGCCATGCCGATCATCCCGGCCTTTGTCGCGCCGTAAGCCGTGCGCGTGGGCGCGCCAAGGGCCGCGCGCGAGGCGTTGAACAGCACCCGGCCAAATCCGCGCGCCTTCATCGCGGGCAGGCAGGCCTGCACCAGCGTCAGCGCCGCGCCAAGGTGCAGCTGCGCGAGGCCTGTGATGTCGCTTGGCTGCGCGTCTTCCACCAGATTGGGCCAGATCAGCCCGGCATTGTGCACCAGATGCGTAACCTCATGCGCGCCCGCGACCTCTGCTGCCGCCTGTGTCACGGCATCAGCGTCCAACAGATCGGCTTCGACGGAATGCAGCCGGGGGTGCGACCAGTCCGGCGCGCGCCGGGCCATCGAAATCACGGTATACTCCCGCGCCAACAACGCCCGCGCCAGATCCGCGCCGCAGCCCTGATTGCCGCCGGTGATCAATGCTGTGTGGCTCATCGCTGCACCAGCGCCAGAACGCGCAGCGGGCTGCCCGTTCCCCCCTTGATCTTGAGCGGTGCGGTGATCAGCACCGCCCCGGTCGGCGGCAGCCGGTCGAGGTTTGCAAGACATTGCAGCCCGTATTTACCCGCGCCGTGCAGCAGGAAATGCGCCGGATACGGCGGCACGTAATGCGCGCCCTGCCCCGCGTCGGTGCCGACCGTCTCTGTCCCGAACCCGCGAATGTCGCGGGCCAGCAACGCGCGGATCGCCTCTGGCGTGGGGCCGGGCGAATGCGGCCCGTCCGTCGCCATGTTGAGATACGCCGCCCCCCGGCGCTGCGACCAATCCGTGCGCATCAGCACCCACGCGCCCGCGGGGATCGGGCCGTGCGCCGCCTCCCAGGCGTCGATGATCGCGGGTGTCAGCTCAAAATCATCGTCCGCCGTCGCGCCGTCGGAGCAATCGATCACGCAGACCGGCCCAACCATCGCCTGCGGGTCGATCTCGTCCACCGTGCCGTGCGGCACGTCGCGCCCGGAAATCCAATGCGCGGGCGCGTCGAAATGCGTGCCGGTGTGCTCGCTCATGGTGATGTTGTGCCACTTCCACGCGGGGCCACGGTGGTCATAGGCGCTGATCTCTTCCATGCGGAATCGCGCGCATTGGCCGAACTCCGGCGGCAGCACGATCACCGGGAAATCGGGGTCGAGCGTGTGCGTGAGGTCGATCACCTCCACCTGCCCCGTGGCGATGGCAGCTGCAAAATCGGCAAGCGTCATGGCGCGTCCCCTCCCATGGTCAGCTCCCGTTCGAGCACTTTTGCATCCGCGCGCCAGCGGTCGCGCAGATCGCGCGCGACGTCGCCGCACCAGATATCCTCGGCCCCGTCCTGCAATCCTGCCACGATGTCGCGGGCCAGTGCTTTGGGTGCGACCTTGGGCGGGGGGAGCGGGGCGAACCAGTCCTCTTCGGTCGGGCCGACATAGGCGTTCATCACCCGCAGCCCACTGGCCCGGAACTCCCCCCGCAGCGACAGCGCAATCGCACGCGCCGCCGCCTGGCTGGCCCCAAACGAACCATAGGCCGGATCGGGGGACAGCGCGTGCGCATCGAGGATGTTGACCCAGGCCACCGCATTGTTCACCCCATCGCCAGTGCGCCCGCACATGCCCGGCCCAAACGCCTGCGCCAGCCGCATCAGGCCCATGGCGTTCACCTCCATCTCTGTCGCGGCAAACCCGGTATCGCCGCGCGCCAGCACCCCACCGGGGCGCAGAAACCGCGCGGTGTTGATGAGAATATCCACCTTGCCGCCAATCTCGCCCGCCAGCTTTTGCACCGAGGCGGTGTCGGTCACGTCCAGCGGCAGCACCTCGGCGCCCTCGATCTGCGGCAGCGGCCCGCGCCACGCCTCGGACAGGCCGACAAACACCGTCGCAGCCCCCGCCTCCAGCAAGGCGCGCGTCAGCGCGGGGGTGAGCGCGGCGCGCGCGTCGGTGATCAGCACGCGCCGCAGTTTCGGATCACTCGTCACGGCCCGCATGATCGGTGCCTCCTGCATGTGGGGGGTCGGCGTCTGCGGCAATGCGATCAGCACACCCTGCCCGGCCCGGTCCAATCGGTTGGTCATCCGCACGCGGGCGCGGGGGGTCACATCGGGGTGCAGATGGCACAGCACCACGGGGCCCGCATCCAGCTGAACGCTCCCCATGCGCCACGGCACCCTCTCGCGGAAATAGAGCTTGGTCGAATGGCGCACGGTCGTCTCTGCCAGCAACGTGCCTGCGGGGTCGGCATCGACCCACGGCAGATCGGTGCCCAGACAGCTGCGGCAGGCATCGCGGGGCGGGTATTGCAGCGCACCACACTCTGTACAGCTTTGCAGCGCGAACCGCGTCTCGGCCGCCGCCGCCGTCAGCCCCATCGCCGCGCGCGAGCGCCATTCGGGCGGGCGCGTGGGCGACACGCTGCGCTTTTGCGGGTCCTTGCGCGGCGGCGGGACAAGCGGATCGGTCACGCGCGCACCCCCGTTTGCAAGACCGCCGCGGCAGAGCACACACCCCGGTCAAAATTGATCATACCAAAGCCCGACACGAGCGCCCGCCTGGCCTCCGCCACCTGCGTGCCGCCCGCCTGCCCCGTCACCTGCCGGATCGCCTCCACCAGCCCGATATAGCCGCCCGCCGCCCCCGCCTGCCCGCCCGACAACTGCCCGCCGCTGGTGTTGTGCGGGAAATCTCCGGTCACGGTCGTATCACGCCCGCGCAGGAAATCAGCCGCACCGCCCTTGGCGCAAAAGCCCAGATCCTCGATCTGCATGAAGCTGATGACCGGGTAATCGTCGTAGGTCTGCACCAGATCCATATCGCCCGGCCCGGCCTGCGCCATCTGCCACAGCGTGTCGATATCCACTGTCCAGCCGCCGCGCAGCTGAATGGGATCATCGGCGTGGGCATTGTGCCGCTCAATCGCGGCGCTCAGCGTGGCAAAGGGCAGGCCGCGCCGGGTCGCCTCCTCCACCGACATGACCAGAAAAGCCTCTGCCCCCGCACAGGGCATCACGCAATCGAACAGCGCAATCGGATCGGCGATCATCATCGCGCCAAGGTATTGCGCGAGGCTCAGCGGCTTTTTCATCACTGCGCCCGTGGCCCGCAGCGCATTGGCGCGCTGGTCCACACAGAGGCGGCCAAAATCCTCCCGCGTGGCGCCAAATTCGTGCATGTAGCGATCCGTGAGCAGCGCAAAATTCGCGTTCGGCCCGCCGTAGCCGTAAGGGTAGGACGCATCGAGCGCCGAGCGCGAAAAGCCCGAGAGCAGATTGCGAAAGCTGTCGATGTGATTGGTATCCCCCGCCACACAAGCCACCACCGACGCATCGCCCGCCTGCACCGCCCGCGCGGCCCGGCGCAGCGCCACGATCCCGCTCGCCCCGCCCATGGGAATGTGATCGAGCCATCGCGGGCTGATCCCGAAATGCTGCGTCAGCGCCACGGCGGTATCGGGAAACAGCGTGAAGGACGAGGCGCAAAACCCGTCGATGTCGCGCGTCGTCAGCCCCGCCATCTCAAGCGATCCGCGCAGCGCCTTGGCGATCCACCAATGCGCGCTGTCGTTGGAATAGCGCTGGTAGGGGTGCGAATAGGGCGCAACCAGCGCGACCCCTTCGTACGAGGCGACCATCACGCCACCTGCCGTTTCTTGAGGTGCCGCAGATCGGCGGCCTGCGGCAACAGCTCCGCCGCCAGCGCTTTCAGCGCGGCGCGCTGGATTTTTTGCGTGGGCGTCAGCGGCAGCGCATCGACAAAGGCGATGTAGCCGGGCACCTTGTAATAGGCCATCTGCCCCAGGCACCAGCGCGCGATCTCCTCTGCGTCTGCGTCGGCCACCAGACAGGCAAAGACCTCGTCGCCGCGCATCTCGTCGGGCACGGCGGCCACCCCTGCGGCGCGCACCGCCGGGTGGCGCATGAGGATCGATTCCACCTCCACCGCCGCGATATTCTCGCCCGAGCGGCGGATGACGTTCTTTTTCCGGTCGACGAAAAAGTAATTTCCGTCCGCGCCGCGCCGCACAATATCGCCGGTGTGAAACCAGCCCCCCGCCCAGGCCTGCGCCGTTGCCTCCGCATCCTTTTCGTAGTGCGAGAAAAAGCCGCGCCGGGGGTCGCGCCCCGCGTGCCGCACCAACAGCTCCCCCTGATCCGGGCTGTCGCCTTCCAGCCGTACCTCAACCTCGCTCCCCGGCGCGCCGATGCTGGCCTGCCCCACCAGCCGGTCTTCGGAGGCGGCGGCGATCACCGCGCCCGCGCCCGTTTCGGTCATCGCCCAAGCCTCGACCAGCGGAAAGCCGAACCGCGTCTCGAATGCCTCCTGCAGCTTGGGGTCCACCCCCGCACCAAAGCCAAAGCGCACGGCATGGGCGCTGTCGTGTGGTCCCTCCGGCAGACCCATCAGCATCGAGGGCATCACGCCAAGGTAGTGCAGGCAGGTCGCCCCCGAGGCCGCCACATCCGAACACCACTGTCGCGGGTGGAACCGGTCAAGCGCGATCAGGCACCCGCCCACCGCCACCATCGCCATGAAGGAATAGGCCATCGCGTTCATGTGGAAAATCGGCAGCGGCGTGATCATCCGCTCGCCGTCCTGCCGCAGCGTGGCGATCCCGCCGAGCGCTGCGTACCACTCCCCCGCCATCAGGAAATAGGTGTTGGGCAGCACGCAGCCCTTGGGCCTGCCCGTCGTGCCCGAGGTATAAAGGATCGCGGCCTCGCGCGCCTCGCCTGTGCGCGCCTCAGCCACAGCGGCCCCCGCGCGCGGGCGCGGCGGCATGCCCTCGGGCGGGATCACCGCCAGATCAACGCCTGCCTCCCCGGCGGCGGCGCCCAGCTCTTCCATACGTGTGGGTATGGAAATGATCAGCGCCAGTTCAGCGTGAGCGATCAGATACTCCAGCTCTGCCGCGCGCAGATCGGGGTTGATGGGCACGACGCTCGCCCCCAGTTTGTTGAGCGCCAGCCAGATCACGAAGAACACCGGACGGTTCTCCAGCAGCAGCCCGACCCGCATCCCCGCGCCATATCCCGCGTCCGCAAACCGCGCCGCCAGCGCGCCCACCTCCGCCAGCGCCGCACCGTAGGTTAGCTCCCCCGCCGGGATGTCATAGATCTCCGCCACCCCCGGCAGGGTGCACAGCATCGCCCGATCCGGCCAGCGGCGCGCGGCGCCCTCAAAGGCGCCGTACACGGTATCGGCGTCAAACCTCACGGCAGCAACTGGATGTTGCCGAACGCCGCGTCGGAGTTCAGCAGATCCACCCGCTTGTTCGCGATACGCAGCCGCCCGTCGACCACGCGCAGATCGTGGGTCGCGGTACAGGCCAAAAGGAACTGATCGTCCAGCCGCGTCTCGACATAGTGAAACGACGTGTTGGTGGTGATCTTGTCCCCCTCGATCCGGTCGATAAAGGGGCGTTGGATGACGTGGTGACAGCGGCTTTTCGGCTTTTGGCTGAAGGTCCGCGCGCCCTCCAGCCGCTCCACCCGCAGGCGCAGCATGAACATATCCTCGTACATCAGCGAGGTGACCAGATGCGGATCGGTCTGCTTGTAATCCAGTGGCATCCAGTAATGCCCATCCGGCAGCCACAGGTCGAGCCACTCCGAGAACCGCCCCTCGTCCAGCATCCGTACCTCGTCGTAGAGGAAATCGATGATCGCCTCCCGCGCGATCACTGCATGTCCGCCGTCATGAAGGTGAGCCAGGCGTCAAACTGGTTGCGCATCTGCCGCTCGGTCGTGCCGTTCTCAATCGCCTCGGCGCTGAAATCCTCGGGCCCGGTGCGCAGGCGCTGGATATCAACCCATTCCAGCCCGTCCGACATCATGCCTTCCTGCGCGCGCTCGTACATCTCAAGGTCATCGTGCCCGACGATGGAGGTTGGCGCGTTGATCATGCGGTTATACATCGCCGTGCGCGCCAACAGCTCATCGGGTGCGCCGACAAGCCGGTAGATATAGCTTTCCACCAGCGTCTTGTCCGGCCCCAGAGGGATGAAATTGCGCAGCTGCTGGATCGGCCCCTTAACCATGATGTTGGGGAAATAGACCGTGTTGTGCCGGTTCTCGTCGAGGATTTCTTTCGCGCGCGCCGCGCCATAGGCCTCCGTCAGCGCCTCGAAATAGCCGGGGATGGCGTCATAATCCGAATGGATCGACATGTTCACGCCCGTATGCCCGTGCCCGTTGGGCCAGGTGCGGATGCCCATATCCTCAAAGAACTCATAGGGGCTCATGAAGGGCGCGATGATCTGCATCGCGGCGGGGCGCGGTTCGGGGTTGCCCATCTCTTCCCAGATTTTCACCGCCGTGCCGGCACTGCTTTCATGGGCGACCATCGGGTGGCAGGTGTCGGTCTGGTTCTCGACCAGCATCTTCCAGTTGCACTTGTGCATGTAGCGCAGCGGCGGGCCCGCGACCTCCAGCCGCCCGGCGGGGGCGCGGTCGACCATATTGTCGATGCTCGACAGGCTGTCGCCGAAATACGCCTCGAACGAAATCCCCTCCTCCGCCACCCGCGCAAAGATGAAGCCACGGTAGTTGCGCACAGCGCCCACCGCCTTCATCCCCTTGGCGTTCTCGCTCTCGTTCAGGGCGGTGTTGTCATAACCCTTGGCCAGCGGGATGGCGAGCAGGCAACCGTCGGTCTTGAAGCTCCACGCGTGATAGGGGCAGCGAAAGAACTTGCCCGTGTTGCCCTCCCGGTCGATGGCGATCTTGGTGCCCTTGTGCGGGCAACGGTTGTGCAAAACGTGGATCTCGCCGTCGCTGTGGCGCACCTGAATGACCGGCTGATCGCCGATCTGCGTGGTGTAGTAGTCCCCCGGCTGTGCCGTCTGGCTTTCGTGCCCGACAAACACCCAGGCGTTGCGAAAGAGGTGCTGCATCTCCAGCCGGTAGACCTCGGCACTGGTATAGACGTCGCGGTGCACCTGCCCCGCGTGCACCAGCGCGCGAATATCCGCGGCCCCGCCCCGGCGGCGGGCCTTGGGCTGGCGCGTTGCAGTCACCCCGGCACGCGCCTCGCGCAATTTGAGCACAAGGCGCTCTGATTTGGCCCGGCTCACGCAGATCTGCATCACGTTGCCCGCCGCGCGCTCGGCCTCTGTCAGCACCACGTCGCAGTGGTCTGGTACGCCCTCCAGCACTTCGGTCCGGCAAATCCCGCAATCGCCGCGCTGGCAGTCGTAGGTCAGATCAACGCCGCCCGCCTCCAGCACTTCGATGATGCTTTTCCCCGGCGGGATGGTGAAGCTCTGGCCGCTCCCGGCCAGCTCTACCTCAAAGGGGCGGTCCTGCGCCTGTCCCTCGGGCGTGGCGAATAACTCAACGTTGATATCCGTCAGCCCCGCCTGCGTGGCTGCCGTGCGCGCGGCCTCGATCATCCCGCGCGGACCACAGATATACAGCGCCGTCTGCGGCGCCTGCGCGGCCATCAGCGCGCCCAGATCCAGCGGATTGGCATCGTCGCAATAGACCGTGACAGCCTCGTCAAAGGCCGCCCGCAGATCGTCCACAAACCCCATCGCGGCGGCGCTGCGCCCGGTATAGTGCAGCGCAAAGGGGCGCCCGGCGGCCTGCAACGCCGTGGCCATCGAGATCATCGGTGTGATCCCGATTCCCCCCGCCAGCAGCAAAACCGGATCCGCGCCGCCCAGCTCAAAATCATTCTTGGGCGCCGTGGCGGTCACCCGATCGCCAACCGCCAGCGCATGCATCGCGCGCGATCCGCCGTCTCCCTGCGGTTCGCGTTGCACGGCGACGGTGTATCCCTGCGGCACCTGCGGCCAGTCGATGAGCGAATAGGCCCGCGTCCCGGCAGCGCCCAGATCAAATTCCACATGCGCGCCTGCCGAATATTCCGGCAGCGATTCCCCGTCGGCAGAGACAAAGCGCATCACCCGGATGCGGTCGGTCACGTCGTCGATGCTGTGCAGTCTGAGTACCGGCATGGCGCCCTCCCTGACGATAAACATGAAATTTCATATTCTTTTGGTCAAGGATTATTTTGCTTGTGAAATCACGGCGGACGGACAAGCCTGCGCGCATGAGCCCTCAAACGCCCTTTGTCTCGTCTTACCTTTTGTATTTGCTGGCTGCCTCCTCCGAAGCGGCAAGTGCCGAATTTCATTCCGAAGTGCGCGCGCGCGGGCTGCGGGTCCCGGAATGGCGGGTGCTTGCGTGTCTGTTCGACGACGACGGGCAGATGATTACGCGGCTGGCCGGATTCGCCATGCTCGAGCAATCGCGCCTGACCCGCATCATCGACGGCATGGTTGACCGCGCCCTGCTGGAGCGGCGCGAGGACGCCAAAGACAAACGGCGGCGGCGGATCTACCTCACGCCCAAGGGCCGCGCGATCGCCGAGGATCTGGTCACACGCGCCCGCGCCCATGAAGCGGCATTGCTGAAACGATTGTCGGAAACGGATCGTGGCAGGCTGGTCCCCGCGCTGCAAGCGCTGCTTGCAGCACTCGATCCAAAGGCGGGCTAGCCGTTTGTTCCGGTCTTGAGCAGACCGTATTTGCGCAGCTTGACGTAGAGCGACTGACGCGACAGGCCCAACATCTCGGCGGCCGCAACCCGGTTGTTCGATGTCAGCTCGACCGCCGTTTCGATACACATCTTTTCGACCACATCCGTGGTGCTGGCCACAATGTCGCGCAGGGGCTGGTTACCGATCAGCTCGATCACCGATTGGGTATCGACCTCGCCCAGCTGCGCGGTCTCATTGCGCCCCGCCTCCAGACGGCTGACATCCCGCATCACAAGCGCAAAGATCGGCGCCGATCCCGCCCGCAAATGCGTCGTTGCAATTTCGACTGCGCGCTCAGAGCCAAAGGCGCCGACAATCCTGGTGGTATAGGCACGCATGGTGCCGCTGCGATTGGCGTTCTCAAGCATTACGTTCAGATCGACGCCGCCCCGGCTGAGAAACTCCGCCAGCGAGCGACCCTTGACCGCCTGCCCCTGGGTGATGTCGGCAAGATCGTGAAACGCCTCATTGACGCTCAAAATCGCCCCGTCGGGCGAGACAAAGGCAATCGCATCCGCGCCTTTTTCGTAAAGTCCGAGCAGATGATCGCTCAGCGTGTCGACCTTCGGCACCGCCGCCTTGGCACCGACCACGCGGCACAGCATGCCCTGTTCACCGCCCGCACGGAAGAGCGTGGGCGTGATCGCCACCATCCGCCCCGACGCCTGCGCCTTGAGCGATACGGCCGCGTCCTTGGTGCCTGCCGCACTGGTCGCCAGACGGTCGGCGACCGGCTCCTTGTCGCCCCCGACAAACAGATGGTCCAGCGTCAGCCCATTCAGGTCGCCGCCCTGCTTGCCCAGCAGACTGCGCGCGGCGGGGTTGCTGTCGGTCACCCGACCGTCGGGAAGGGAAATGAAAAGCATCGCATCCGACACCGACGCCATGAGCACCCGAAACTGCGTGTCAAATGCCCGCCGTGCCTCGTAATCCTTCTCAAGCGTGATCTGTGCCGCGATCAACTGCTGCTGCATCTGGGCGATCGGGCTCAGATCCCGACCCAACAAAAGCATCTCACCGGTGTCGCCAAGGCTTTGGAAACTGTAGCGCATCGGCAGCAGGTCAAACCCGTCGTCCGCCGCGTGGTTCAGCTCGACAGAACGGTCAAGCGTGCCATGATCGCGAAATTCCGCGAGCCTCGCATCGAATTTCTCGGCGCTCTCTGGTGTGAGCGTGTCGCGCAGCGCACGACCCTGCAGGCGGGCGACCTGATCGCGCCCTTTGAACGCTGGATGGCACAGCACTGCCCTGATCTCCGCCGCGCCGGAGAGGACAAAGGTCACATCGGCGACACGCGACAGAATATCCGGCACAAGACCCGCGTCGATATCCGGCGCATGCCCCGCGACCCAGACAGGATCATCTACGGCCGTCATCGCGCAATTCTCTGTTCACAGAACTCCATTGCCGACTGCCAATCGTTGGCGGCGTGATCCGCGCCCACTTCCCTGAAGACATCCCTGCCTCTGTCCAAAATACTGCCGCCGATCAGCACCGGCCGAACCCCCGGGCCCCGCGGATGTTTCTCACAAGCGTATGCAGGGAATCAAGAGACAGCCACCGGCTGGCCGAAATCAACGTCGCATCCGGCGCCGACACGCCCAAATGATGCACGATCGCGGCGTCATCGAGGTCGATCAGCAGATCAACCGCACAACCCGCCCGCCGCAGCTGCCCGGTGAGGATATGCGCGCCAAGGCTGTGCTGCTCGCCGCGCGGTACGATCACCGCCAGACGCACACCGGTGCCGAAACCGCCCGCGTCGGGGCAGTACCAACTGGCATCCAGCCGCTGCAACAGCGATTGCAGCCGCGCGCAGCCCAACGAGACCTGCACAAAATCGAGCGTATCGTCACACCAGCCCTGACCAAGCCGGTGAGCCACAACGGGCACATAGAAATCAGCGATATCCGCCGCCCGGATGCCCGAGCGTCGCATCAGATCAAGCACGTCGCGCAGCGGATCGGCCCCCGGCGCGCGCACGGCGGCATAAAGCTGCTCAAGAAATCGCACAAGTAGCCGCTGGGAGGTGTCAGGATACTGCATCGCAATTTCCTGCGAGAGAACCGACAGCGCACGCCGCGCAACTCCGCCAACGGGGTCTGTAGCGCTGAACGGTGTTGCGGCCTCTATGCGGCGCATCGGCAAAACCTCCGCGAGGGATGCTGCGTGTAGGAAATGGGGCGGTCGGTCGTGACGCAGCTATCGTCTACACAGTATAGTGCAATGTCAATTGTAATTGACAGGCAATTTAATGCATGTCGCGCGCAGTCAATCTTTTATGGCGTTTGATAGCTATATCATGTCTTCGCCCACAATGGCAGCCTGTAAATCAAAGTTGACACTTGAGGTGCGTGATGTCAGTTTTCAACTCTGACACGTGACCTTCGGGAGTCCCTTATGCGCCCTTCCACGCCACCCTCGATCCTGTACACACCGGCCCAGCGGGCGCGGCGGGATGCGACGCGGTGGACGCTTGTGCAGGGCATTCTGGCGCCGGTGCAATTTGCCGTGTTCGCGGTCTCGCTGGTGCTGGTTCTGCGCTATCTTATGACCGGCGAAGGCTACGCCATCGCGACCGCATCGGTGGTTCTGAAAACCGCTCTTCTCTACCTCATCATGGTAACCGGCGCGATCTGGGAAAAGGTCGTGTTCGGCCAGTGGCTTTTCGCGCCCGCGTTCTTTTGGGAGGACGTGTTCAGTTTTGGCGTCATCGCCCTGCATACCCTTTATATTTATGGGCTTTTGGCCGGAACCATGACGCCGCAAGCGCTGATGGTGACCGCCCTGCTAGCCTATGCCGCCTATGTGGTGAACGCCGCACAATTCGTCTGGAAACTGCGCATGGCGCGCCTGCAATCCGAGGTGCCGGCATGACCGACCAAACCCCGCCACCCCCCGCCATCGGCTGCCGCAGCGCACCGATCCTGAAACAACGCGGCCAGCGGGAGGTTTTCTGCGGCCTGACCGGCATCATCTGGCTGCACCGCAAGATTCAGGATGCCTTCTTCCTTGTCGTCGGCTCGCGCACCTGCGCGCATCTTCTGCAATCCGCCGCCGGCGTGATGATCTTTGCCGAGCCGCGTTTCGGCACGGCGATTCTCGAAGAATCGGACCTTGCGGGCCTGAACGATGCCCATGCGGAGCTTGACCGGGAGGTTGAACGGCTGCTGGCGCGCCGACCCGACATTCGCCAGCTGTTCCTCGTGGGCTCCTGCCCGTCCGAGGTGATCAAGCTCGACCTGAGCCGCGCGGCGGAGCGTCTGACGCAGCAATTCGCCCCCAAGGTCCGCGTGCTGGAATACTCCGGCTCCGGCATCGAGACGACGTTCACCCAAGGGGAGGACGCCTGCCTGGCCTCCATGGTGCCGGTGCTGCCCACGACCGACGCGCGCGAGCTGCTGGTCGTCGGCGCCCTGCCCGATGTGGTCGAGGACCAGATGCTTGGCCTGCTGGACGACATGGGCATCGGCCCCGTCCGCGTCCTGCCCGCCCGGAACATCGACGATGAGATGGGGATCGGAGAGAACACCGTTTTCGCCCTGACCCAACCGTTCCTTGGCGATACTCACGCCGCTCTTGTGCGCCGCGGCGCGCGCCATATCGCGGCCCCCTTTCCGCTGGGCGAGGAGGGCACCACCGCCTGGCTCGCCGCCGTGGCCGAGGAATTTGGCGTCGATGCCGAGACATTCGCCCGCGTCACCGATGCGCCCCGCCGCCGCGCGCGGCAGGCCGTGGCCGCCGCCGCCGAGACGCTCAGCGGCAAATCGGTGTTCTTCTTCCCCGACAGCCAGCTGGAAATCCCGCTCGCCCGCTTCCTCGCGCGCGAATGTGGCATGACCCCGCTCGAAGTCGGCTCCCCCTACATCCACGACACGCTGCACGGCCCGGATCTGGACCTGCTGCCCACGGGGCCGCAAATCTCCGAAGGGCAGGACGTTGATCTGCAACTCGACCGCTGCCGCGCGGCGCGCCCCGATCTGACGGTCTGCGGCCTTGGCCTCGCCAACCCGCTGGAGGCCGAGGGCCTCAGCACCAAATGGGCGATCGAACTGGTGTTCACGCCGGTGCATTTCTACGAGCAGGCGGGCGATCTGGCCGCTTTGTTCGCGCGCCCCATCCGTCGCAAGGGCGTGCTGGAGGCGGCGGAATGATGTTGCTCTCGAAACAGCAAATGGGTGCGAACGCGCCCCGCTTTGCGGGACGCTGCCGCGCACTGACGATCAAACTTCACGAGGTGACCTCGTGAAGCTCACCGTCTGGACATACGAAGGCCCCCGCACGTCGGCGCCATGCGCGTCGCCACCGGCATGAAGGGGCTGCACTACGTGCTGCACGCCCCGCAGGGCGACACCTACGCCGATCTGCTCTTTACGATGATCGAGCGGCGCGATCACCGTCCGCCCGTCACCTACACGACCTTTCAGGCCCGCGATCTGGGCTCCGACACGGCGGGGCTGTTCAAACAGGCCTGTCAGGAAGCCTATGACCGTTTCAAGCCCGAAGCGATCATCGTCGGCGCCTCCTGCACCGCCGAGCTCATTCAGGACGACCCCGGCGGTCTGGCCGAAACCATGGGCCTGCCGATCCCCGTGATCCCGCTTGAGCTGCCCAGCTACCAGCGCAAGGAAAACTTTGGCGCGGATGAGACGTTTTTGCAGATCGTGCGCCACCTCGCCAAACCGGTCGAGAAAACCGCGCGGGTCAGCTGCAACATCATCGGCCCCACCGCCCTTGGCTTCCGTCATCGCGACGACGTGGCCGAAATCACCAATCTGCTCTACGAGCTTGGGATCGAAGTCAATGTGACCGCCCCCATGGGCGCCACACCGTCGGACATCGCCCGCATGGGTGCCGCGCATTTCAATGTGTTGCTCTACCCCGAAACGGGCGAGCAGGCGGCGCGCCATTGCGAACGCGCCTTTGGCCAACCCTATACCAAGGTCATCCCGATCGGCGCCCGCGCCACCGAGGATTTCATCGCCGAGGTCCGCATGATCTCCGGCAGCACCGCGCCCATCGACGACAGCCGCCAGCGCCAGCGCTGGTGGGCCAAATCCGTCGACAGCACCTATCTGACCGGCAAGCGCGTGTTCATCTTTGGCGACGGCACCCACGTCGCCGCCGCCGCCCGCGTCGCGCGCGACGAGATGGGCTTCGAAGTGGCGGGCCTGGGCTGCTACAACCGCGAATTCGCCCGCCCCATCCGCGCGCTGGCCAAGGACTACGGCGTCGAGGCGCTCATCACCGACGACTACCTTGAGGTCGAGGCCGCGATCGAGGCCCTGCAACCCGAGATGATCCTAGGCACCCAGATGGAGCGGCATATCGGCAAGCGGTTGGGCATCCCCTGCGCCGTGATCTCTGCCCCGTGCACGTGCAGGATTTCCCGGCGCGCTACTCCCCGCAGATGGGGTTCGAGGGCGCGAATGTGCTCTTCGACACATGGGTGCATCCGCTGGTCATGGGGCTTGAGGAACACCTCTTGCACATGTTCCGCGAGGATTTTGAATTCAACGACGCCGCAGGCCCCTCGCACCACGGCGGCCACGCGCCCGCAAGCAAGGCGCAGCCCGCGCCCGAGCCAGCGCTCGACACCGCCCCCACCGGCACGGATGTGATCTGGCTCGCCACCGCGGAGCGGGAGCTGAAAAAGATCCCGTTCTTCGTGCGCGGCAAGGCCCGCCGCAACACCGAAAGCTTCGCCTCCGAGCGTGGCCTCTCCGAGATTTCCGTCGATACCCTCTATGAAGCAAAGGCACATTTTGCGCGATGACGTGAGCCATACGCCGTACACCATCGTTCTGGTGACGCTCGACCGCCACGCGGCCGGGCCCGCCGCACGTGTGGCCCCGCGTCTGGCACAGGATTTCCCGGGTCTGCGGCTGATCATCCACGCCGCCGCCGAATGGGAGAAGGACGCAGACGCCCTCGCCCGCGCGCAGGACGATGTGGCCCGCGCCGATATCGTCGTCTCCTCCGTGCTGTTCCTTGAGGATCACCTCAAGGCCATCGTGCCCGCGCTCGAAGCGCGCCGCGATGCCTGCGACGCCATGATCGGCATCATCGCAGATCAATCCATCGTGCAGCTGACGCGCATGGGCGATCTGGACATGTCGCGCCCCGCCTCCGGCGCCATGGCGCTCCTGAAAAAGCTCAAGCCCGCCAAGAAGGAAGGCAATTCCGGCGCGGGCCAGATGAAGATGCTGCGCCGCCTGCCCAAGATCCTGCGCCTGATACCCGGCAAGAGCCAGGATTTGCGCGCGTGGTTTTTGTGCATGCAATACTGGCTCGGCGGCTCTGACGACAATATCGAGGCGCTGGTGCGCTTCCTGATCTCGCGCTACGCCCGTGTGCCCGCGTGGCAGGGCACGCCGGCGGCCTTGCCCGTCGACTACCCCGATTGCGGCCTCTACCACCCCGATCTTCCGGGTCACGGCATCACGACCGACCTTGCCGATCTGCCCAAACGCGACGGGCCGACCATCGGCATCCTGATGCTGCGCAGCTATATCCTTGCGGGCGATACGGCCCATTACGATCACGTCATCCGCAGCTTTGAGGCGCGCGGCTGCCGTGTGATCCCCGGTTTTGCCGGCGGCCTCGACGGGCGGCCCGCGATGGACGCCTATATGGGCGGGATCGACGCGCTGGTCTCGCTCACAGGCTTCAGCCTCGTCGGCGGGCCAGCCTACAACGACAGCGACGGCGCCGTTGCCGCCCTGCAAAAACTCGACGTGCCCTACATCAGCGCGCAACCGCTGGAATTCCAGACATTGCAGCAATGGGCCGGCGGCACCCAAGGGCTCAGCCCCGTCGAGACCACGATGCTCATCGCGCTACCGGAATTGGACGGTGCGACCAATCCCACCGTCTTTGCCGGGCGCCATGGCTCCGAAGGCTGCACCGGCTGCGCGCACCGCTGCGCTGCCGTGGGCGACGTCAAGGCGATGGCCCCCTGCCCCGAACGCATCGATGCGCTGGTCGAGCGCGCGCTGCGCGCCGCCACCCTGCGCCGCAAGCGCAACGCCGATAAAACCGCCGCCATCGTGCTTTTCGGCTTCCCGCCCAACGCGGGCGCCGTGGGCACCGCCGCCTATCTGTCGGTGTTCGAGAGCCTGCACGCCACGCTGCACCGGATGCAGGCCGAAGGCTATGACGTCATACCGCCCGCGACCGTGGACGATCTGCGCGCCGCCGTGCTGAAAGGCAACGCAGAGCTGCACGGCCAGGAGGCCAACGTCGCCGCCACCGTCAGCGCCGATGCGATTGTCGCGCAGACGCCGTGGCTGGACGAGATCGAATCCGTCTGGGGCCCCGCCCCCGGCAAGATCCAGTCAAACGGGCGCGAGGTGTTCATCCTCGGTGCGCAGTTCGGCAAGGTGTTTGTCGGCGTGCAGCCCACCTTCGGCTACGAAGGCGATCCAATGCGCCTGCTGTTCGAGCGTGGCTTTGCCCCGACCCATGCCTTCAACGCCTTTTACCACTACATCCGCCGCGATCTGGCCGCCGATGTGGTGCTGCATTTCGGCATGCACGGCGCGCTTGAATTCATGCCGGGCAAGCAGAACGGGATGGGCGCGAACTGCTGGCCCGACCGTCTGATGGGCAACCTGCCGCACGTCTACCTATACGCGGCGAACAACCCGTCCGAGGCGACGCTGGCCAAACGCCGTGCGGGCGCTGTGACGGTCACGCATCTAACGCCGCCGCTGCAAAACGCAGGGCTCTACAAAGGCTTGACCGCGCTCAAGGAATCGCTTTCCTCGCTGCGCGCCCTGCCCCCCGGCGCCGATGCGACCGATCTGCGCGATCTGGTCGCCGCGCAGGCCGAAGCGGTCGATCTTGACGGCAGCGATCCCGATACGCTCTGGCTGCAGGTCTTGGAGACCGAAGCGGCGCTGATCCCCGACGGTCTGCACGTCGTCGGGCGGGAAATGACCCCGGACGCGGTTGAAAACACGCTCGATCAGATGTCCCTCACCGCCGAGGAGCGCACCCTGACGCGCGCCCGCCTGACGCAGGACGCCGAGCTGCCCGCGCTCATGCGCGCACTCAACGCGCAGTATATCGCGCCCGTCCCCGGCGGCGACGTGATCCGCGCGCCCGAAATCCTGCCCACGGGCCGCAACATCCACGCGTTCGATCCCTTCCGCATGCCCACGGCCGAGGCGATGATCGCCGGCGCGCGGCAGGCAGATGCACTGCTCAAAACCTACGAAGGCACGCCGCGCTCGGTCGCCCTCGTGCTCTGGGGCAGCGACAACATCAAATCCGGCGGCGGCCCCATCGCGCAGGCGCTGGCGCTGATGGGCTGTACGCCCCGCTTTGACGCACACGGCCGCCTCTGCGGCGCCGATCTGGTCCCGCTGGCACAGCTGGGCCGCCCGCGCGTCGATGTGGTGATGACGCTCTCGGGCATCTTCCGCGATCTGCTGCCGCTGCAAACCAAACTGCTCGCCGATGCCGCGCTGAAATGCGCCGAAGCGGATGAGCCTGCGGCCATGAACCCGATCCGCGCCCACGCACTGGCCTTCATCGCGGCGCAGGGCGGCGATATGGCGACGGCGGCGCTGCGCGTGTTCTCGAATGCCGAAGGCGCCTACGGCTCGAACGTGAACCAGCTTGTCGACAGCTCCGCCTTTGAGGACGAAAGCGAACTGGCCGACGCCTATCAGGCCCGCAAAAGCTTTGCCTACGGCACAGATGGCGAGGCCAGCCAGCAGGCGGCCCTGCTGCAACACACGCTCGCGCACGTCGATCTCGCCTACCAAAACCTCGAATCCGTCGAGTTGGGGGTCACTTCAGTCGACCACTACTTTGACACCCTCGGCGGCATCGCCAGCGCGGTGAAACGCGCCAAGGGCGGGGCAGAGACGCCCGTGTTCATCGGCGATCAAACCATGGGCGGCACCAAGGTGCGCTCCTTACGCGATCAGGTCGCGCTTGAGACCCGCGCGCGCAGCCTCAACCCGAAATTCTACGAACCACTGCTCAAACACGGCCACGAAGGCGTGCGCCAGATCGAGGCGCATATCACCAACACCGTCGGCTGGTCCGCGACCACCGGCACTGTGGATCCCTGGGTCTACCAACGCCTGTCAGAGACATTCGTGCTGGACGCCGAGATGCGCAAACGGCTCTCCGATCTCAACCCGCAGGCCTCGATGCGCATGGCAAACCGCCTGATCGAAGCCTCCGACCGCCAATACTGGCACCCCGACGACGCAACACTCGCCGCGCTGCAAGACGCCGCAGACGCCATCGAAGATCAACTAGAGGGCATTGCAGCCGAATGACCTCTCAGGGAAGGAACATAGAATGAGCCCACTCGACAAAGGCATGCCGAACCTGCGGGGACAAGACGGAGAAGGCTCCGTTCAGGTCCAGCTGGACAGCGCCGACAAGATCGAAGGCGCCAAGGTCTTTGCCGTCTACGGCAAGGGCGGCATCGGGAAATCGACCACCTCCAGCAACCTGTCGGCGGCGTTCTCCAAACTGGGCAAACGCGTGCTGCAAATCGGCTGCGACCCCAAGCATGACAGCACGTTCACCCTGACGGGCCGTCTGGTGCCCACGGTCATCGACATCCTCAAGGAGGTCGATTTCCACCCCGAGGAGCTGCGCCCCGAGGATTTCGTGTTCGAAGGGTACAACGGCGTGAAATGCGTCGAGGCCGGCGGGCCGCCCGCGGGCACCGGCTGCGGTGGTTATGTCGTGGGTCAGACGGTGAAGCTGCTCAAACAGCATCACCTGCTGGAAGATACCGATGTGGTGATCTTTGACGTGCTGGGCGATGTGGTCTGCGGTGGCTTTGCAGCGCCTTTGCAGCACGCCGACCGTGCGCTGATCGTCACCGCCAATGATTTTGACAGCATCTACGCGATGAACCGCATCATCGCCGCGGTCGAGGCGAAATCATCCAATTACAAGGTCCGTCTGGCCGGCTGCGTCGCCAACCGGTCCAAGGACACGAACGAAGTCGATCGCTACTGCGAGACAGTGGGCTTCAACCGGCTCGCCCATCTGCCCGATCTGGACGCGATCCGCCGCTCGCGGCTCAAGAAAAGGACGCTGTTCGAAATGGATCTCGATGATGAGATCGCCGCCGTGCAAAAGGAATACATCCGCCTCGCCGAAACCCTGTGGAACGGCACCGAGGGCCTCGCGCCCGCGTCCCTGCCCGACCGCGAAATCTTTGATCTTCTGGGATTCGATTGATGCGCGATTTTGTCGACACCCCCGGCGAGGGCGCCGAATATACCTCCACCCGTGACCGGGTGGAGACGTATTTTGACCGCACCGCCACCAAGACGTGGGAGCGTCTGACCTCGGACGCCCCCGTATCCGGCATCCGGGCGACCGTGCGCGCGGGGCGTGACGAGATGCGGACTACCATCCTCGATACGCTGCCCGCAGATCTGCGCGGCGCGCGCATCCTCGATGCGGGCTGCGGCACCGGCGCACTGGCGTTCGAGCTGGCCGCGCGCGGCGCGGATGTGCACGGAGTCGACATCTCCCCGCAACTCATTGATATCGCGCGTAAACGCGCGCCCGGCGCGGTCGCAGATCGTCTCAGGTTCTCCGCAGGCGACATGCTCAACCCCGCGCTGGGGCGGTTCGACTACACGGTCGCGATGGACAGCCTGATCTACTACACCGCCGAGGATATCGGGCGGATGCTGATGGCCCTCGCGCCCCGGATCGAACACAGCACCGTCTTTACCGTCGCCCCCCGCACGCCGCTGCTGATGGCGATGTGGCGCATCGGAAAGCTTTTCCCCCGCGCCGACCGCTCACCCACGATGGTGCCGCACACCACCGCGCGCCTTGCCGCCGCCCTGCCCACCGGACAGCTGCGCGACATCCGCCGTGTGACCTCGGGCTTCTACATCTCTCAGGCGCTGGAGTACCGCGCATGAGCCTGCACACCGCCCTCAAATCCATGACCCTGCGCACGCTGCCTTTCGCAGACGCGATCAGCGCGGAGCTGCCTCTGGGCCAGCTCATGCGCCTGTCGCTGTTTCAGGTGTCGGTGGGGATGGCGTCGGTGATGCTGCTTGGCACGCTCAACCGCGTGATGATCGTCGAGCTGGGCGTGATGGCCTGGATCGTGGCGATCATGATCGCAATCCCGGTGCTGGTCGCCCCCTTCCGCGCGCTGCTGGGCTTTCGCTCCGATACCTACCGCTCGGCGATCGGGTGGAAACGCATCCCCTACCTGTGGTTCGGCTCGCTGTGGCAATTCGGCGGTCTGGCGATCATGCCGATGGGGCTTCTGGTGCTCTCGGGCGATCAGGTCGCGGGCCCCGCCTGGGCGGGTGAAGTCGGCGCGGCGCTGGCCTTCCTGCTGACAGGGCTCGGCATGCACATGACGCAGACCGCCGGTCTCGCACTCGCCGCCGACCGCGCGAGCGATGAAACCCGCCCCCGCGTGGTGGCCCTGCTCTACGTGATGTTCCTGATTGGCATGGGGCTGTCAGCGGTGCTGATCGGCACGCTGTTGCGCGATTTCAGCGCCCTGCGGCTGGTGCAGGTGGTGCAGGGCGCCGCCGTCATCACCCTCGTGCTCAACGTGGTGGCCCTGTGGAAACAGGAGCGGATGAACCCGATGTCGCGCGCGGAGCGTGAGGCGCCGCGTCCGCAATTCGCGGATGCCTGGCGCGATCTGACCTCCGACAATGATGCCACCCGCCTGCTGCTGGTCGTTTTCCTCGGCACGCTGGCGTTCAACATGCAGGACGTGCTGCTGGAACCCTACGGCGGCGAAGTGTTGGACCTGTCGGTTTCCGCCACCACGCTGCTGACGGCGCTCTGGGCGGCGGGTGCGCTGATCGGCTTCGGCCTCGCGGCGCGCTGGCTCAAGGCCGCGACGCAACCCATGCGCATGGCCGCGCGCGGGATACTCATCGGTCTGGGCGCCTTCTGCGCCGTGATCTTCGCAGGCCCGCTGCAAAGCGGCGCGTTGTTCTTCGCGGGCGCCTTCGGCATCGGGCTGGGCGGCGGGCTGTTTGCCGTGGCGACGCTGACGGCGGCCATGACGCTGAACACGACCGGCACTGCCGGGCGCGGTCTGGCGCTTGGCGCCTGGGGCGCGGCACAGGCCACGGCGGCGGGCCTGTCGATCTTTGCCGGCGGCGCGCTGCGCGACGTCATCAACCACGCAGCCCTCGGCGGCACGCTCGGCCCCGCGCTGAATTCAAACGCCACCGGCTATTCCACGGTCTATCACATCGAGATTGGCCTTTTGTTCATCACCCTCATCGCGCTCGGCCCGTTGGTCCGCGCCCGCGCGATGGGCCCCGACCCGGCAGAGCCCCTGGGCCTTGCCGACTTCCCTACCTGACCACCCTTTACCTGGAGGACCCCTGACATGGTTGGCACAGAATTTTTTGGTAACTTCGATCTGGCGAGCGCCGCGATCTGGCTCTTCTGGATCTTTTTCGCGGGGCTGGTCTACTACCTGCAGACCGAGAACATGCGCGAGGGCTATCCGCTCGTCACCGACGATGGTGAGCCCGCCCCCAATCAGGGGCCGTTCCCGGTTCCCAAGGACAAGACGTTCCACCTGCGCGATGGCCGTGGTGAGCTGACGGTGCCCTCGGGCCAGCGCGGCGATCGCGCCGATCTGGCGCTGGCGCAAACCTCAACCGCCGCAGGCTCCCCTTACGTACCAACGGGCAACCCGATGGCCGACGGCGTCGGCCCCGCCTCATGGGCGCCGCGCAACGATCATCCCGAACTCGACGCCCACGGGCACGCCAAGATCAAACCGCTCAGCAGCCTGCCCGATTTCGCGATCTCCGCGGGCACCGATCCGCGCGGCAAGCCCGTGCAGGCCGCCGACGGCGAGGTCATCGGCCGTGTCACCGACATGTGGGTCGACGTGCCAGAGCAATACGTGCGCTATCTCACCGTCGATCTGAACCCCGAAGGGTCGGGCAAGACATGCCTGATCCCCGCGAACTTTGCCCGGATCAAATCCGACCGCATCACGGTCAAGGCGCTCTATGGCGCGCATTTCGCGGATGTGCCGGGCACCAAATCGGCCACGGAAATCACCCTGCTCGAAGAGGAAAAGATCATGGCCTACTTCGGCGGTGGCTCTCTTTACGCCGATCCAAAACGGCTTGAGCCACAGATCTAAACCGCCACCGGGCGCGGCAAGCCACCGCGCCCGGACCGACCATTCAGGGGACAAAAACGATGCATCACGACGACTTCAAATTCGAACCGGTCCGCGGCCTTCCCGAAGCACTGCCCAAGGATGAACATATCCTTTGGCAGGGGTCGCCCGATCCCAAACGTCTGGCCAAAGACGCGTGGAAAATGAACTGGATCATGGGGTATTTCGTGGTGCTTGCAATCTGGCGGGTGGGGGTTTCTTCGGCCGATCACCCGCTGTCAACGGCCATGGGCCACGGTATTCCGCTGCTGATTGCGGGCGCCGTGGCCTGTGCGCTGGTCTATGTCATGGCGCTCGTTCAGGCGCGCGCCACCGTCTACACGCTCACCAACAAACGCGTCGCGATGCGCATCGGGGCAGCGCTGACCATGACGCTCAATCTGCCCTACGTCTGCATTGCCAACGCCAATGCCGCCATCGGCAAGACCGGCCATGGCACCATCGCCTTTGAGCTTTCGGGCGAGACGCGCATTTCCTACCTGATGAGCTGGCCGCACGTGCGCCCGTGGCACTTTGCCCGCGCTGAGCCCGCGCTGCGCGCCATCCCCGACGCCGCCCGCGTTGCCGCCATCTTTGCCGAAGCGGCAGAGACGCGGATCAACCAGCCGCAAATCGTGAAACTTGATCCAGCGCAACGTGCCCCTGGCACGGTTGCGGCAGAGTGACCGCCATGACCCACCAAAACCAGACTTCCTCCCTCGAAAATCAGATGCGCGCCCGCGACCGGGATATGGTTCCGCGCGTGCTGGTGCAGGCGATGTTCGCCCTGATGCTCGGCTCGCTCGCGCTGGTCAGCTACGCGCGCATCACCGACACACCGCTGACCGGCGTGGCCCCCGCTCCGGCAATCGTGGCCGAAACGGTTGTGACCTTTGGCGGCGACCGCACCACCGGGATCACCGTGCATGACGCCACCGGCACCCAGATCGCCGCCTCGACCGACCCGCGCGCGGGCTTCATCGATGTGGTCTGGGTCGCCGTGATGCGCGAACGCAAGGTGCAGGGCACCGACCCTGCCGCCCCCATCCGCGTCGTGAGGCGCGACGGCGGGCGCACCGACATCATCGACGATTCCACCGGCTGGAGCCTGCCGCTTATCGGCTACGGTCAAGACAACGTCGCAGCATTCGCCACGCTGATCGACTGAAACGCAACCATATTCAAGGGACTGAATATCATGGGACTACTGACTAGAACACGCGAACGCGCCCCCTGCGAGGTCACGATCTCGCACCGCTTTGAAGAGCTCTCCGCGCATGTGAAATTCCTCAACGGGGCGGTCGTGAACCCCGGCGACAGCGTGCTCGTGCACGGCGCCGAAATCATGGCCCCCTACGGCGAATGCATCGTCGAACGGCGCGAGGCCACGATCACCCGCGCCTCCACGATTGAACGTCTGTGGACCCGCGCGACGGGCGATTTCGAATTCATGGAGCTGTGCGAATTCTCCTTCTCCGAAGAAGTATTCCCCGCCGCCGGACCCAAGGAGGCACTGTCATGAACCGCCCCACCCACTCCGCCTTTGCCGATACCGCCGAAGAAGCCATCGCCGCGCAGGACGCGCTCGACGGGCCGATGACCTCGGAAAAGGCGACCGAAGTCGCGATGCAGAACACCCTTCTGACCCCGCGCTTCTACACCACCGATTTTGACGAGATGGACGCGATCGACGTCAGCCCCGTGCGCGCCGATTGGGACAAGCTGATCGCGCAGATGAAATCAGACCCTAACAAGGGCCATTTCAAGAAAACCGACGCATGGGAAGCGAACTGGGACGACATGGATCCGGCGCTGAAAGCCGAATTCATCGACTTCCTGATCTCATCGTGCACCGCCGAATTCTCGGGCTGTGTGCTTTATAAGGAGATGAAGCGGCGCGGCTCCAACTCCGACATCACGACGCTGTTCCAGCTCATGGCCCGCGACGAGGCCCGCCACGCAGGTTTCATCAACGACGCCCTGCGCGAAGCCGGCATTCGCGTGAACCTCGGCTTTCTCACGCAGCAAAAGAAATACACCTACTTCCGGCCCAAATTCATTTACTACGCGACCTACCTGAGCGAAAAAATCGGCTACGCCCGCTATATCACCATCTACCGCCATCTTGAGCAGAACCCGGACAAGCAGTTCCACCCGATCTTTGGCTGGTTCCGCGAATGGTGCAACGATGAGTTTTCCCACGGCGAGGCCTTTGCCCTGCTGATGAAAACCGATCCCAAACTGACCGAAAGCCGCGTCAACAAGATGTGGATCAAATTCTTCCTCACGGCGGTCTATTCGACCATGTGGGTGCGCGATCACCAGCGGCCCCTGTTCCACGAGGCGCTTGGCGTCGATGTGACGTGGTACGGGCAGGAGGTTTTCCGCAAGACGTCCGAGATTTCCAAGCAGGTTTTCCCCATGACGCTGGACATTGACCACCCCCGCTGGCGCCCCAACCTCGACCGGATGGAGGCCGCAAGCCGCCAAATCGCCGCCGCCAAGAAACGCGGCGGTGTGGGCGGTATGCTGTCAAGAATTGGCGGCATGGCCAAGGCCGCAACCGCCTTTGTCTCGATCTACACCATACCCGCGATCTGGCACGACGTGCCCGAAAGCCCCGTGATGGAGCCCGCATACTAATGAGCGCATGGGTCGCCGCAGCAACAGCCGTTTTCGCCTGGTGGTTCTTCACCGGGGCGATCCTGCTGCTGGTGCGGCGGGCCGACGCAGGCAATGCTGTGGCCCACGGACGCAATGTCTTTCTCAGCGTCCCGCTTGCGGCGTTCGGCTTTGCGCTGCTGGTTGTTTCCGCACAGGCGATGAGCGTGCCAAATGCCTACGCCTCCTTCATCGCGGTCCTGCTGATCTGGGGCTGGATCGAACTGGCGTTCCTGTCGGGCGTCATCACCGGCCCCGAACGGCGCCCCTGCCCTGCCGGGCTGACGGGTGCCGCCCGTTTTGCCCGCGCCTGGGATACCGTGTCGACCCATGAATTGCTGCTGGCCGCAGGGTTGCTGGCCGTGGCGGTCATCAGCTTTGGCGCTGAAAATGCCGTTGGTTTCTGGGCCTATCTGATCCTCTTTACTGCGCGTATCTCGGCCAAGCTGAACCTGTTTTTCGGTGTGCCACGCATCAATACCGAATTCGTGCCCGCCCCGCTGGAGCACCTGAAATCCTATTTCCGGCAAGGACCCATCACCATGGCCTTTCCCATCGGCGTGACCTTCCTTTCCGTGACGGCGGCGTGTTTTGCCGAACGTCTGATCTCTGCAGCCACACCCGCCGACGCGGTCGGGTTTGCCCTGCTCACTGCCCTGGCCACGCTCGCGGCCATTGAACACTGGTTGATGGTGGTTCCGCTGCCCGACGCCAAACTCTGGCGCTGGATGCTGCCAGCTCCCCAAACTTCTTCGACACTGCCTTCAAGACAGGACCAGACCCATGAACTTTGACGCGCTTTTCACCGACCAGATCGACCAGCTGAAGGCAGACGGCAACTATCGCTATTTTGCCGAGCTTGAGCGGAAATGCGGCAAGTTCCCCCGCGCCGCCAACCACGTCGAGGGCGAAAAGCGCGACGTGACCGTGTGGTGCTCGAACGATTATCTGGGCATGGGGCAAAACCCGCTGACCATTGCAGCCATGTGCGAGGCGGTCCAGCGCACCGGCACGGGTGCCGGCGGCACGCGCAACATCTCGGGCACCAATCACGATCATTTGCTGCTGGAGCGTGAGCTGGCCGATCTGCATGGCAAGGAGGCGGCGCTTTTGTTCACCTCCGGCTACGTGTCCAACTGGGCCGCGCTCAGCTGCCTCGGCTCGCGACTGGAGAACTGCGTGATCCTCAGCGATTCCGGCAACCACGCCAGCATGATCGAAGGCATCCGCCACTCCAAAGCCAAAAAGGTCATCTGGAAGCACAACGACGTCGCCGATCTGGAGGCCAAGCTGCGCGCGCTGCCCGCCAACGTGCCAAAAATCGTCGCGTTCGAGAGCGTCTATTCGATGGACGGTGACATCTGCCCGATGCGCGAGATCGTCGAGGTGGCCGAGAAATACGGCGCCATGACCTACCTCGACGAGGTGCATGCCGTGGGCCTCTACGGCCCGCGCGGTGGCGGCATTTCAGAGCGGGAGGGCCTGGCGGACCGCATCACCCTGATCGAGGGCACGCTGGGCAAGGCCTACGGCGTTGTGGGCGGCTATATCACCGGCTCCGCGCCGCTGTGCGACTTCATCCGCAGCTTTGCGTCGGGCTTCATCTTTACCACCGCCCTGCCCCCGGCCGTGGCCGCCGCCGCGCGCGCCTCGATCATGCATCTCAAAACCTCCAATGATGAGCGCACCCGCCATCAGGCGCAGGTCGCCAAACTGCGCGCGGGGCTCGACCGCGCGGGCATCCCCCACATGATGAACGAAAGCCATATCGTGCCGGTGATGATCAAGGATCCGGTCAAAACGCGGATGCTGGCCGATTATCTCATGCAGGAATGGGACATCTACGTGCAGCCTATCAACTACCCCACGGTGCCCAAGGGGACAGAGCGTCTGCGCTTTACCCCCTCACCGCTGCACACGGATGCGGATATCGATCATCTGGTCGCCGCCCTGTCGCACCTGTGGAAGCAATGCGCGGTCAGCCACGCGGTCGCGTAAGCCACGCGAGGAGCGCCCGAAGGGCAGCAAGGAGCGGTGCTGGCTAGATCCAGCGCCGCGTCTGGCCCAGATAGGCGCGCGCCTCGTCTCCGAAAGTCGCGATCAGCAGCGCCTCTTCGCGCGCGGCAAACCGCACGTCCAGCACGCGCCACAGTGCCACTGCGGCCAGCAAACCGATCAGCGATCCATTGCCCAACGCCGACGAAACCGTCAGCATCACCAAGGCCAGATAGATCGGGTTGCGCGACAGCTTGTACGGCCCTTCGACGATCAGCGTCTTGGGGGTGTGGTGCGGCTCAATCGGGGTGCGCTTGCGCCAGAACCACCACGCCGACCAGACCACCAGCCCCAGCGCCGCGCCCAGCAGGAACGTCGACAGCAGCGACAGCGGCGCCCAATCCACATGCAGCTCCGGCAGCGCCCATTTGGCCGCATAGATCAACGCAATGGACGCGGCCCACCAGAGCGGTGGCAGATCGGGAAACCCCTTCACCCCTGCCGCCAGTCAAAGAACCCCTCACCAGCCTGCGCCAGCAGCTTCTGGGCCATCACGCGGCCCGCTTCGGGGCCGTCCTCGATCGGGCAGGACATCGCGTCGTCGATGGCTTCCGACCCATCGGGGCGCAGCACTTCGCCGCGCAGGTTCAAGGTGCCGCCGTCCAACTCTGCCAGCCCCGCGATGGGGGTCTCGCAAGAGCCGTCGAGGGTCAGCAGGAACGACCGCTCCGCCGCGAGCCTCTGGCCCGTGGGCGTGTCGTGGATCGCCTCCAGCATTTCGGCCACGCGGGTGTCGTCCACCCGCCGCTCGATCCCGATGGCGCCTTGGGCGACGGCGGGCAGCATCACGTCCGTCTCAATCGCGGTCTTTGGCACCTCATCCATGCCCAGCCGGTTCAGCCCCGCCATGGCGAGAAACGTCGCGGCGGCCACGCCCTGATCCAGCTTCATCAGGCGGGTCTGCAGATTGCCCCGGAATTCCACGACCTCCAGATCGGGGCGCTTGACCATCAGCTGCGCACGGCGGCGCAGCGACGACGTGCCGATCCTGGTCCCCTCGGCCAAATCATCCAAACCAGATGCCGTGGGCGAGATGAATGCATCGCGCACGTCCTCGCGCGGCAAATAGCAATCCAGCACCAGCCCCTCGGGCTGTAGCGTGGGCATGTCCTTCATCGAGTGCACGGCAATGTCGATTTTCGACGCCAGCATGTCCGCTTCGATCTCGCGGGTGAAAAGGCCCTTGCCGCCGATCTCTTTCAGCGGGCGGTCAATGATCTTGTCGCCCGTCGTCTTGATGACCACGATGGTGAACGCCTCGAACGGAAGATCAAAGGCATGGGCCAACCGCTCCCGCGTCTCGTGCGCCTGCGCGAGGGCCAAAGGCGATCCACGGGTGCCGATCATCAGCGGTTGGGCGGGGGTGGGCAAATTCACTGTCATATGCCATCTCTAGCGGTGTAAACCAAACCTGACAACTCTTGTGTCACCCCTGCCCTTTGGCGCAGTATGACGCCGAGCCCCTGACCGGAAAGACAGCCCATGACTGCCCAGAAAACCATCCTCCGCGCCCTTGCCGGGGAAACGCTTCCCACGCCACCCATCTGGATGATGCGCCAGGCCGGGCGCTACCTGCCCGAATACCGCGCCACGCGGGCGCAGGCGGGGGATTTCCTGTCGCTGTGCTATAACCCCGACCTCGCCGCCGAGGTGACGCTGCAGCCGATCCGCCGCTACGGATTCGATGCCTCGATCCTGTTTGCCGACATCCTGCTGGTGCCGCAGGCGCTGGGGGCCGATCTGTGGTTTGTGACCGGCGAAGGCCCGCGGTTGAGCACGATCACCACGCAGGAAGAATTCGACAAGCTGGTGCCGCCCGACGCCATTCACGACCACCTTGCCCCCGTCTACGAAACCGTGCGCATCCTGTCGCGGGAGTTGCCGTCAGAGACGACGCTGATCGGATTTGCCGGGGCGCCGTGGACCGTGGCGACCTATATGATCGCCGGGCGCGGCACGCCCGACCAAGGCCCCGCGCACGCGCTGAAGGCCGAGAACCGCGCGGTGTTCGACGCGCTGATGGACCGGATCACCGAGGCCACGATCCACTACCTCTCCGCGCAGATCGACGCGGGCGCCGAGGTGGTGAAGCTCTTCGACAGCTGGGCGGGCTCGCTCACCGGAGCGGATTTCATGGACTACTCAATCAAGCCCATGGCCCGGATCACCGCCGCCCTGCGGGCAAAGCACGCGCACGTGCCGGTCATCGCCTTTCCGCGCGGTGCAGGCGAGCGATACGTCGGCGCACATCAGGCGATCGGCGCGCAGTGTATCGCGGTGGATGACGCCGTCGACGCCGCATGGATGGCCGAACATGTGCAGCCAGGCGGCTGCGTTCAGGGCAATCTGAAGTCCTCCCACATGGTCACGGGTGGAGATGATCTGGTGTCCGAGACGCGCCGAATTGTGGATGCGTTGAAGGGGGGCCGCATATCTTCAACCTCGGCCACGGGATCACGCCGGACGCGGATCCTGAGAACGTACAATTGATGATCGACACGGTGCGCTCCGCGTAAATCGTTCTTAATCAATATGTTGTGGATGCCCTCCCCCATCGCTGGGGAGGGTTTCGCCGCGAAACCTCAGGGTTTTTCGAGCAGATGGGCAAGCTCGGCCATGACCGAATCCATCAAATCCCCGTCCAATCCCTTCCCTTCGAAACGGATCAGGTAGCCGCGCGAATCCGTGCTGCGCCGCAGGGTGATCCCGCTCGACAGCACCAGCGTCTGCGCGTCCTGCCAGCCGACGTCGGCCTTGCTGGGGCGGCCACCCTTGCGCGGATCGCGGGTGGCTTTGCCCTTGGCCTCGATGGTCGCGATCACCTCCTCCAGCAGGCGCCATTCGGCCGCCGGATCAATCCCCTGCCCCGTCGCCAAAGCGGTGCGCAGCGCCCCGTGTGCCCCGCTCCGAAGCGCCCCCGCGAGCTTGAGCCCCTCGCGCTCCTTGAGCGCTTCGGGAAAGCTCAGAAGATCGCCAAGTTCCTCAAAGATCACGGCGAAGGAGCGGATCTTGCTCCGCTTGGCCTTGGAGGCCGCGGGAAAGAGCCCGGCGACCGCCGCCTCGACAGAGGTATAAGCGCCCTGCTGCGCGGCGATCACCGCAATACGGCCGCGTTCGAAATGGCTGAGATTGGCGCGGATTTCGTTCTCCTCGACCATCGCGGCAAAAGCGCCGCCCATGGCCTCAGGCTCGCGCAGCAGCGCCTTGATGCGGGCGGGCGCCCTGCCCTCTCCGGCGAGCGCCTGCACGGCACGCAGACGCCGGTAGCCGGACAGCAGACCGTAGCGCGGACCATCTGTGTCGGAGAGCGCGTAGACCTCGATGGGCAGGCGCAGGCCGGTGCTGGCGATGGAGGCTTTAAGCTCTTCCATTTCCTCGGCGTCCAGAACTGTGCGGTCGCGGACCATGGCATCGGCGACGATCTCATCGAGCGGCAGATCGAGCACCACGCGGCCCTCGGCCAGCGCGGCCCGGTGGGCACCGGCATCACTGGCATCGCGGGCGCGTTCGGCGCGCAGGGCGGGGTCCTCCGGCGTGGCGGATTGCGCGGCTTCCCCGGCCACCTGACTGATCGGCGCGGCCATCGGACGGGCGGGGGTTTCGCGGCGAAACTCCTCTTCGATGCGCGCAAGGTCCGCCGCGTCGGGGGCTTCGAGTTTTCTACGCTTCGCCATCTTTTGCCTCCTTCGCGGCTTGCTCTGCCAATTGCTGATCGCGCCACCAGGTGCCCAGCAACACGGTCTTGATCTCGGCCCATGTCTGATCAAACGCCTCGCGCCCGCGCACGTAGGTGTCGCGGTTGAAGTCACGGTAATCGGCTTCGTAGATGCCGTTCACCTGCTCCCCCGCCTGCCCGACCATGGCGGTGACTTCCTGCCGGTAGGTGGCCATGAAATCCCCGAAATAGGCCTGAATGACATTCGCCAGATCGGTCTGCTGGCCCGCATCAAAGCGGGTGATGAGCGCGCGCACGGCGTCCCATTCGAACTTCACCTCGGGCAATCCTTCGCGACGACGTACGGAATTCTCGCCGTCCTCGATGCTGGCAAAGGTCGAATAGAGCATATCAAAAAACCGCCCCGTGCTGTCGAATTCGAGGAACGACGCGCCCAGAGGCACCACGAGGATATCCGCTGCGGCCAGTGCGTTGATCGTCAGATAGCCAAGGGCAGGGGGCGTATCGAGCAGGATGATGTCGTAATCGTCGAGTATCTTTTCGTCCTCGAGCGCGCGGGTCAGGGCATCCCACAGGGGCCAGTTGCGCAGCTGCATGCGCCACACGGGGACCTGAAATTCGGCCCAGTAGAGGTTCAGCTGTGCGCCGATCAGATCGATATTCGGCCAATGGGTCGGCTGGATCAGGTTTCGCGGCGAAACCTCAAGGCTTTCGGTTAATGTTTCGTCAAGCGGGAGTTCGGTGATGCCCGCCGCGCGGCGCACGCTGTTTTCGGCCTGCACGTGGCGGGCGTAGTCCTTGGCCAGCAAGGGGAAGGCGGTGGACCATTCGTCGGGCACGTCACCGCCCATGATCGAGGTCATGGAGCCCTGACTGTCGAGGTCGATCACCAGCACGCGGTAGCCGTCGAGGGCGGCGGACATCGCCAGATGCGCGGCGGTGGAGGTTTTGCCCACGCCGCCCTTGAAATTCGCCACGCTGATGACTTTGGCGGGCAGGCCTTCGGGGCGCCAGGACTTGTAGCTGCGGTTGGCAGCCCCCTCGGCGGCAAAATGGTCGCGCAGGGCCAGAACGTCTTCGAGGGTGAACCAGCGGGAATTACCCTCGCCCGTGCCCTGCGGTAGATCGGGATGCGCCTTGAGCACGCGGCGCAGATGGGCGGGGGCGACGTTCAGAAGGTAGCGGCAGACCTCCCACGTGGAGAATTTGCGCAGCCGCTTGCGCCCGTCCGGGGCGTAGCCGCGTTTGGCCAGATCGTCGCGCCCACGCGCGGCAAATGCAGCGGCTTTTGCGAATCGCGCGGTGTCGATAGGGTCAGACAGCGTCTGCGCGGCCTGTTCAGGGTTGATGTTGAAATAGGCGGGCGGGTCGCTCTTGGGGGGTGTTGCCATGATACCTCGGGGATGTGCGTGTTTTTATGGGATGTTCGTGTAAATGTCGCACATCCGGGGCGTCATGTGAATCATTTCTCGAACCTATTCCCGTATTAGAGCCTAATCGGAAAAAGCAGCAGACAGTAAAGTTGTAGAGTCTTTGTAGATCTATAGAATCTTTGGCTTAAATTGTGTAGTTTGAATCAACATCTTGCGGGTAATCCGGTGCCCGATTGCGGGATGAGGGGGCGCTGCATACGGGGGGAAGGGGACCCATCTGCGGGATAAGGCGGCCTGATTCGCGGGGGGAAGAGCGCCTGGACCCGGTTTTGCCCACGGTAGACCCTATTTTGCGAATCTGTGGAGAGTCGTGCGCGGGTGCTGTCCCGTAGATGGGTTCCTTTTGTCCCGGCAACTCTCCCGCAGAACGGTACCTTTGCGACGCTTGTTCGGAGGAACCTTTCGGCGCATACTGGGCAAAAGTCAGAGCGTGTGCACACGCCAGCCGAGGTGAATGAGATGAGCAAGCAGCCCGCCCGTGCAGAGATCGACCGAGCCACGCTGACCGGGGCACTGCGCCGGGATGCGGTCAAGAAACACGTGGGCGCGATCCATGTGTCGGGCAAGCTGACGCTGTTGCAGCGCAAGCTGTCGAATGTGCTGCTGCTGAATGCCTATGACACGCTGACCAGCCAGCAGACCCATGTGATTGACGCGCGTACGCTGTGTCTGATGGTGGGCTATAACTCCAACGACATGGACACGCTCAAGGCGTCGTTGCGCGGGCTGGCGGAGACGGTGGCGGAGTGGGACATGCTGGATGCCAAGGGCGAGCAAGAGTGGGGTGTGTCGAGCCTGCTGAGCTATGCCAAGCTGAAGGGGGGCGTGTGCGAATATGCCTACTCCCCGGCGCTGGCGGAAAAGCTGAACGACCCGAAGGTCTTTGCGCTGATCAACCTCAATATTCAGCGCAGCTTCACCTCGGGGCACGCGCTGGCGCTTTATGAGAACTGCTATCGTTTCGTGCGCACGGGCAGCACGGGGTGGTGGTCGCTCGATCTCTTTCGCCGTCTGATGGGCGTGGCCGACAGCAGCTATTACGAGGTCTACAAGCACCTCAACGCCAAGATCATCAAACCGGCGGTGGCGGAGGTGAACAAGACGTCGAACATCGTGATCCGGCCAGAGATCCGCAAACGCGGGCGGGCGGTGACGGATATCCGTTTCCTGATTGAGCAGAACCCGCAGCTGTCGATCATGAATATCGACGACGGGGCAGGGCTGCGGCAAATGCCGGTGTACGGTCAGCTGCGGGAGCTGGGGGTGAGCGACCGTCTGGCGCGGCAGTGGCTGGGGGCGCACGGGGAGGACTACGTGCGCGAAAAGCTGGACTATGTGGCGGGGCAGGGGGGGGTAAGCAATCCCGTGGGCTATCTCACGGCGGCGCTGCGCGAGGATTACGCGCGGCCGCAGGAGGTGGCGGCGGAGCTGACCCCGGCGCAGCGCACACGGGCGGCGCGGCTGAACAGCCTGCAGGCACGCATCGCCGCGCGCACGCCGACGCAGCGCGACGTAGACCGGCGCGCCTTTGCCAGCCGGATCAAGGACGCGGCGGCGCGCGATGATTTTGAGCGGCACGGCTGGATGTCGGCGTTGAATGCCGACGCGATCTGGGCGTTCTGGGAGGAGCTGTCGCCGGAAGAGATCTAGGCGTCGAGGATGATCTGCGCGATCCGCTCGGGCGCTTCTTCGTGTGCGAGATGACCGAGGTCGGGCAGGGCCTGGTGATCCAGCCCCGGAACGCGTTCGGCCACGCGGGCGGAAGTGGCGGGTGGTACGGCGCGATCCTTGGCCGCTGTGATCAGCAGCCCCTGCGCGCCGCTGTCGGGCAGCCGTTTCAGCAGCGGGTCGAGATCCCATTGCGCCATCATTTGCAGTGTCGCGTTGACGTGGCCGCGATCGCCGACCAGCGCGCGGTAGTGGCGCTGATCCTCGGGCGGCAGGGTCGATCCGGTGCCTGCGATCAGCCGCTGCACCGATTTGGGATTGGCGTTTTGCGCGGTGAAAAAGGCGGCGACGCCGGGCATCAGGGCCAGCCCTTTGGCCATCAGCGGGAAAAGCACGCCGGCAAGGCCGGAAAACCCGGCAAGCGCCGCGTTCAGGCCGATGATGCGCGGGGCAGGGGCGGGCAGATGGTCGATCAATTCCAGCGCTATGGCGCCACCTGCGGAATGGCCGAGGATCGTGCGGGGATGCCAGCCCTCCTGCGCGCAAAGGGCGGCGATGTCCTGCGCCATGGGCACCAGCCCGCAGCGGTTTTGCGCGCCAAGCCGGGTGAAGCCCTGACCGGGCAGGTCAATCGCAATGACACGGTACTGCGCGGCCAGCAGGGGCATCAGGTGGCGAAAGCTTTGCGTGGCGCCGCCCGCGCCGTGCAGCAGCAGCATCAGGGGGCCGTCGCCCATTTCCTGCACATGCCAGTGGTGCGGTTTGCTGTGCACAAACCGCGAGTGAACGGCGTGGGGCCAGTCGTGCTTGTGACGGGTCCAGTCCACGGCGCTAGGGCTCTAACGTGGCGGTCACGGCGTCCGACAGGCGGCGCGCGTCGGCGCGGGGCAGCGCGAGGTAGTGGCCGCCCATCTGTGCCGCAAGCGTGGCCAGCGCGCGTTCGGGGCGGCGGCCGGTGTCGATCACCATCGTGTCGATGCCCGCGGCGCGCAGGGCGAGGCCCGCGCGCTGTGCCTCCTGCGCCGCGCGCGCGCGGTCCGGCGTGCCGTCGAGGGTCATATTCGCGCGCCCGTCCGTGAGCGCGATCACCGTGGGGCTAAGGCCCCGGCGGCGCGCGGCGAGGGCGAGTTGATGCGCTTCTTGCAGGCCGGCGGCAAGGGGGGTGGCGCCGCCGCCGGGCAGGGCGGCAAGCTTGCGTTTGGTTTGCACGAGGCTGCGGGTCGGCTCCAGCAGGGTCTCGGCGCCGGTGCCGCGAAAGGCGATAAGGGCGACGTGATCGCGTCGGGCGTAGGCCTCGGCCAGCAGAAGCTCGATCGCGCCTTTCGCCTCGCCCATGCGGGCCATCGCGGCGGAGCCGGAAGCATCCACGGCAAAGATCAGCAGCCGGTCAGAATGATCCTGATAGCGTTTGCGCCGCAGATCACCCGCGCGGATGTGCGGGCCTGTCTTGCCCGGCGTTTGCGCGCGGCGCAGTGTTTGCCACGGCACGGCGGCGCGCAGGGTGGCGATCAGATCAACGCGGGCGTTCGTGTCGCCGTTTTGCCGCGCGGCCAGGGGGCGGCCCCGGCGATTGCCGGTCTTGGGCTGGCCCGCGCCGCTGCCGGTGGCGCCGCGCTGCGCGTGGCCTGCCAGCTGGGCCAGCAGATCGGGGGGCAGGGCGGCCTTGACCGCGTCGAGCAGCATCTCATCTGGGATTTCCGTGCGGTTTTGCGGCTCCTGATCGGGGGTCTCATCGGGTGCGTCGGGTTCGGGCGCCTCGTCAGAGGGAAGCTGCGTGGCGCGGTGGGCGAGGGTGAGGGCTGCGGCGGCGGAGATGTCGTCGTCGGTTGCCATTTGTCGTTGGTTCAGGGCGGCGTGGGCGCGGGTGGCGCGCAGGGCAAAGCTCGCCGCGCGCAGGCTCTCGATGCCGAGCCGCACGCAGAGCGCCACCAGCGTTTCGGCCAGATTCTCCGGCAGAGTGACAGCGTCAAGCGGGAGGGATGCGCTGGCGGTATCAAAGGGCGCGATCTCGGCCAGCGTGACCTGCGACAGATCCACGCCAAAGGCGAGGCGGTCGGCCAGCGTGGCGGGCAGGGTTTCGTCGTCGATCCCCTCGTCCAGCGCGATGAGCGTGTGGCCGCTGCCCGCGTCCAGCGCCGAAGCGAGCCGGGCTGCGAGGTAGCCCGACGCCCGTTCGGCCATCGGCAAGATGAGCGTGCCGGGGGTGTCCAACAGCCCGCGCGTGCGCGTGAGCGTCCCCGCGCCCAGCGTCGCGGTCACGTCGAGCCCGCCGTCGAGCGCGTCCGGCCCCATGCCGGGGTGCAGGCGTGTGGCGGTCAGGGTGCCGACGACCGCGTCGCGGGCGGGGCAGGGGCGGGCGCGCAGATGCAGACCGCCCAGACCCGGATCGAGCCGCAGCAGCGCGAGCGCCGTATGGGCACGCGCGAGCGGGGTCATGCGCCCAGCACGTCTTCGACGATGCGGGCGACGCGGGTGTCCGACCCGGCCTCGTCCAGTGGGTCGCGGCGCATGCGGTGGCGCAGGGCGAGCGATGCGGTGTCGCGGATGTGGCTGCGGCCGAGTGCAGTGGCGCCCTCAAACGCGGCATGGGCGCGGGCGGCCTTGAGCAACGTCAGCTCCCCGCGCAGCCCGTCCGAGCCAAGTGCGACGCAGAGTTCGGCCACGTCGATCAGGCTTTGTTCCGTGGTCTCAAGCGCGTCGAGCGCCGTGCGCGCGGCCACGATCCGGTCACGCAGCAGGCCATCCTCGGCGCGCCAGCGCAGCATGAAGGATTCGTGCTCCCGCTCGTAGGCGTCGCGGCGTTTGATGACCTCGACCCGTTGGGCGATATCCGTGGGGGAGGCGACATCGACCGACAGGCCAAAGCGGTCGAGCAGCTGCGGGCGCAGTTCGCCCTCCTCCGGGTTGCCGGAGCCGACCAGCACAAAGCGCGCGGGATGGCGGATCGACAGGCCTTCGCGCTCGACGACGTTCTCGCCCGATTGCGCTACGTCGAGCAGCAGATCGACGATGTGATCCTCCAGCAGGTTGACCTCGTCTATGTAGAGATAGCCACGGTTGGCCTGCGCCAGAAGGCCGGGCTGAAAGGCCTTTTCGCCCTTGGTCAGGGCCTTTTCGATGTCGAGCGCGCCGGTCACGCGGTCCTCTGACACGCCCAGCGGCAGATCGACGACCGGCGTGGGGATGGTGTGCAGCGTGGTGCCGCTGACGCCCGCCCAGCCGGGGCTGTCTGCGGCGGTGGCGGCGTTAACGGGGCAGCCCTTGAGCGCCTTGATCGGCGGCAGCAGGGCGGCCAGCGCGCGCACGGCGGTAGATTTGCCGGTGCCCCGGTCGCCAAACACCAGCACCCCGCCGATGGAGGGATCAATCGCTGTGAGGATCATCGCGCGTTTCATCGCGTCTTGCCCCACGATGGCGGAAAAGGGGAAGGGATGTTTCATGCGGGTTCCTTGGCGGTCAGGGGGGAGCGGCCCTCCCAGCTGCCATGATCTGACAGGAGGATAAAACGGGCGTAGAGTTCTTCGGCAAACCAGCCGTGATCGCGCACGGCGCGAATGGCCTCGGCGTGCGGGCCGGTGCGGGCAAAGGCATTCATCGCGGCCACGTCGGGCCAGATGGAAAACGTGACCTGATGCAGCAGGGGCACTTCGCCGATGCCGATCTTGAACATCACGGCGGGGTCCTGGCCGATGCGGGCCGAGATGTTGGGCACGCGGCCCCAGAATTTGCGCGCGATGCCCGGTTTGATCGTGGCGCGGGTCAGCGCGGCGATGGGGCCGTCGGCGATGCGGTCGGTGGTCTGGAACGGGGTCTCGCCCGACCAATGCCCGCGCGCGTCGGTGGCGCGCAGCATCACGGTCCAATCCTCTATCGCGCGGGCGCGGTAGCGGGCGAACACGCCCGAAGCGGTCGCGGCGCGGGCCGTCGCCTCATCGGGCCAGGTGGCGAGGATGGCGTAGACCGACCAGTTGGGGCCGGGGGTGAACCCCTCGCCCGTGCCGGTGCCGCAGAGTTTCCAGAACCCGATGCCCGGCGTGCGCGCCATGCCGCGCCGCGCCAGCCCCATCTGCGCGAACGCCCAAAGGCGCGCGGAAAGGCTGCCGAAGCGGTAAAAGCTGAGGCTGACCACCTGTTGCATCGGTCGAGGAATCCCTATGGCTGTCAATCAAGGTTTACATATTTATCGATTGCTGGGAAGGGTTGACGCAAAGATTGTAAATCAAACTAGACATCTGCTAGGCTCATCAAATGAAAGACTCAGCATATTCAGATCACGGCGATCCCGCGTCGCGGGCTATCGTCATTGGCGCGGGCCTAGGCGGGCTGGCGGCGGCCATGCGGCTGGGTGCCAAAGGCTATGCGGTGACAGTGCTGGATCGGCTTGACCGGGTCGGCGGGCGCGGTAGTTCGATCACGCAAGAGGGGCACCGGTTTGATCTGGGCCCCACCATCGTGACCGTGCCGCAGGTGTTCGAGGATCTGTGGCGCGCCTGCGGGCGGGATTTCCACGCCGATGTGACGCTCAAACCGCTTGATCCATTCTACGAGGTGCGCTGGCCCGATGGCACGCGGTTCAACGCCTGTGGCGATGACGACCGGATGTTTGACGAGGTGCGGCGCATCGCGCCCGGCGATCTGAAGGGATACAAGCGTTTCCTGCGCGACAGTCACGCCCGCTATGTCGTGGGATTTGAGGGGATGGTCGCCAAGCCGATGCACCGCCTCTGGGAGACGATCAAGGTGCTGCCGAAATTCGCGCAGCTGCGCGCGGATCGGTCGATCTATGCCCATGTCGCCACGCGGGTCAAAGACGAACGGCTGCGCATGGCGCTGTCGTTTCATCCGCTGTTCATCGGGGGTGATCCGACGCATGTGACCTCGATCTACGCGCTGGTTGGGCATCTGGAGAAAACCTATGGCGTGCATTACGCCATCGGCGGGGTGCAGGCGATTGCCGATGCCATGGCCGATGTGGTGCGCGCGCAGGGCGGTGTGATCCTGCACGGGGCGGAGGCCGACGAGATTATCGTCGAGCGCGGCGCCGCACGTGCCGTCACACTGACCGACGGCACCCGCATGGAGGCGCCCCTGATCGTGAGCAACGCGGACGCGGGCCACACCTACACCCACCTGATGCGCAACGTGAAAAAACGGCGGTGGACCGCGCCGAAGCTGCGGCGCAAACGGTGGTCGATGGGGCTTTATGTCTGGTACTTCGGCACAAAGGACACGGCCGGCATGTGGCCCGATCTGGGGCACCATACCATCGTGAACGGTCCGCGCTTTACCGGGTTGTTGCGCGATATCTTCATGCGCGGCAAGCTGTGCGACGACATGAGCCTTTACATCCACCGCCCGGCGGTGACCGATCCGACGGTCGCGCCTGCGGGGGACGATAGTTTCTACGTGCTCTCCCCGGTGCCGCATCTGGGCTGGGACACCCCCGTCGATTGGCAGACCGAGGCGCCAAAATACCGCGAAAAGGTCGCCGCCGTGCTCGACGCGCATATGCCCGGCTTTCGCGACCGCATCGTGACCGAAACGGAATTCACGCCCGAGACGTTCCGCGACCGCTACCTGTCGCCCCACGGTGCGGGCTTCTCGCTTGAGCCGCGGATCCTGCAATCGGCGTGGTTCCGGCCCCATAACGTGAGCGAAGAGGCGCGGGGGTTGTTCCTCGTCGGCGCCGGCACGCATCCGGGGGCGGGGCTTCCCGGTGTGGTGTCGAGCGCGGAGGTGCTGGGCAAGCTGGTGCCCGATGCGCCGCGCGTGCCCATCGACCTGCCCCTGGCCGCCGAATAAGGAAAGAACCGCGATGATCCGACCCGACGATCTTGATCATTGCCGCGCGGTCATCCGCACCGGCAGCCTGTCGTTCCATGCAGCCTCCCGGCTGTTGCCCGCCTCGGTGCGCGATCCGGCGCTGGCGCTTTACGCCTTTTGCCGCCTGGCCGACGATGAGGTGGATGAGGGCAACGCCAAGGGCCGCGCGGTGATTGACCTGCAGGAACGGCTCGATCTGGTCTACGCGGGCACCCCGCGCAACGCGCCCGAAGATCGCGCCTTTGCCGCCATTGTCGAGACCTATCAGATGCCGCGCGCGCTGCCCGATGCGCTGCTCGAAGGGCTGGCGTGGGACGCGGTGGAACGCCGCTATGCCAGCCTGTCGGAGGTGCGCGGGTATTCTGCGCGGGTGGCAAGCGCGGTGGGCGCGATGATGTGCGTGCTGATGCGGGTGCGTGACGGCAACGCGCTGGCGCGGGCCTGCGATCTGGGGGTGGCGATGCAACTGACCAATATCGCCCGCGACGTGGGCGAGGACGCGCGGGCGGGCCGGATCTATCTGCCGACCGATTGGCTGGACGCGGCGGGGATGGAGGTCGACGACTTCTTAAGCGCGCCGACGGCCACGCCCGAGGTACGGCGCATGGTGCGGCGCCTGCTGGCCGAGGCGCGCAGGCTCTACATCCGGTCAGAGGCCGGGATCGGTGCGCTGCCGATGGGCGCGCGCGCCGGGATCTTTGCCGCGCGCTATGTCTATGCGGGGATCGGCACAGCCGTGCGGCGCAACGGGTTCGACAGTATCGGCCCGCGCGCGCGGACCTCCAAGCTGACCAAGCTGGGGTTGATGGGCAAGGCGGGATTGCGCGCTGGCGCCACGCTGGCCCTGCCGCGCTCGCCGGTGATCTATGCCAAACCACTGGCGGAAGTGGCGTTTTTGGTCGACGCGGCTGCGGACGCCCGCACCGCCCCGCCGGGGCGCATGGATGGGCTGGTCGAGGTGATGGCGGCCCTGCGCGCGCGCGAAAACGGGCGCGATGGCAGCCATGGGGTGGCCGCGGAGTAGCCGCGCCCCATATCCCTTCCCATGGACACCACATTATTCTTCCTTTTTCTGATCGCCTGCAGCGCAGCCGGCGCCACCGGTGCCGCTTTCCCGCCGGGTGCGTGGTATGACACCCTGCGCAAGCCGTGGTTCACGCCGCCGGATTGGGCGTTTCCCGTCGCTTGGACGACAATCTATCTGTTGATTTCTTTCGCAGGTGCGCGGGTCGCGGTGGTCGAGGGGAATGCCTACGCCCTCGCGTTCTGGGCGGTGCAGGCGGGGTTCTCCACGCTCTGGACGCCGCTGTTCTTTGGTCTGCGGCTTATCCGAAATTCGCTGTTCGCCATGGCCCCCTTATGGCTCGCCGTGCTTGGGTGTACGGTTACCCATTTTCAGCTCGATTTTTGGGCAGGGCTTGCTTTCGTACCCTACCTCGCATGGGTCACAGTGGCTGCGGCACTTAATGTGGCGATGTGGCGGCTCAACCCGGATGTCCCTCCGCTACGAAGGTCGTGATGCGCCGGCGACCGCGTGCGCGTGTGTGATGTCGCGCAGGCGTATTTGAGCACGAAAAAGCAGATGGGTCGCGATGATGTGCGGCCCCCCGCTTCATTGTGCCAAAAATACGCAATTCCACAGATGCCGCGCGCGCTGCGCTAGTCGGAAAAGCGCCAACGTCGCCTTCGGGGAACGCGCACGGCCAGCATCGGTTTCAGTAGGGGCTGCTTGTAGCGGTCGAGGTCGAGCGCCTCGTGCACGCCCTGCACAGATTCTCCACCGATCTGTGTCTGCACGACCGAGCGGGAATAGAAAGGCGCGTCCAGCATCGGTTTGATCTGGCGCGGGGTGGTTCCGGGATCGGCGCGGGTTTCGCGGCGCAGCGCCCAGAGGGTGCGTTTGAAGGCTGTGCGCGGGGGGGCGTCGACCATGCGCGCAGTGCCGTCGGGGGCAAAGGCGATGGCGGCATCCAGCGCCGTCCCATCGCGTCGGTCCGCGTCGTAGAAACAGGTCGCTCCTGCGCTTGTCGGGTATCGTCCCCAGGTCCAGTAGCTGAAATCATGCTCCAGCGGGCGCGTACCGAAGTTCGCGTCGAAGTAGCCGTGGCCGGACCATTGCCAGCCGGGGGCCTCCAGCGCGACCTCGATCCGGCTGGAGGGGGCGAAGGGGCGCCAGACGTGGGCGCCGTCGCGGGTCAGCGGTAATTCCACTTCTGTGACCGCCTCGGGGTGCACAGTGATGCGCCCGCGCATGCGGGAGATAAGTGGCAGGGAGGAAATCTCATCGATGTTGATTTCAAGCGCGTCGCCCGTCCAGCGCATGGAGGAGGGGCCAACGGTCAGCGTGTCGGGCTCCGCGCGCAGGGCACCCTCTCCCCGGTCGGTCATGGCAAAGCGTCCGCCGGGCCCGTAGGTCGCCACGTTGATGCAGCAATTGTCCGCCGGATTGCCGCGCCCGGACCAGTGAAACCAGGGCGAGAACACAGAACCGATGAAGCCGATGACCGAAACTGCGAAGCCGCCACAATCGCTTACGCCGTCGACATACCACCAAGCGTAGCCGCCCGCAGGGACGTCGAGGTTAAATGCAGGTCGGCGCTCATCGCCGCGGCCGCATGGGCGGCGGAGAGCGTCGCCATCGGCACCCCCGCCCCCGGGTGCGCCCCGCCCCCGGCCAGATACAGGCCGGGCATCGTCGTGCGGGCCGTCGGGCGCTGGAATGCGGCCATCATCCCCTGCGGGGATCGCCCGTAGAGCGACCCGGTCGAGCCCGGGAACAGTTCCGCGAAGTCCTGCGGCCCCGTCAGTCGATCCAGATCCGGCGCGGGGCTGAAGCGCAGACCGAAGGCCGCCAGCCGTTTGAAGATCAATGTCTGACATGCGGAAGGCTCCTGTGGCGAATGGGGAAGAGGCGGGGCGTTGAGAATGATCTCGAACCGTTCGGTGCCGCGGGGTCTCGCGCCGCCAAAGCGGTCCTGGGCGCAGATGTAGAGGGTGGGATCGGTTTGCGCCGCACCACGGGTGAGCGGTGCGTATTCGGACTGCGGATCATCGGCGAAAAAGACGTTGTGTGCCGCAAGCGCGTAGTCGCCTGCCACGTCGGCGGCGAATGCAAACACCTGTGCGGACAGGCTGCGGGGGGTCGTCCCCGAAGGTTTGACGGCGTCGCGGCTCGCATGACCCAAAAGTCCTTCGCTCAGCGCGCGGGGATCGCCGTTGAAAAGGACGGCGTCGATATCTGTTTTTCCGGAGGGGCCGTGCAGGGCGACGGGACGGCCATCCTGGACTTCGATCCGCGCGATGTGCGCGTTGTAGTGAAACTGTGCGCCGCGCGCCCGCGCCAGCCGCTCGATCGCTTGGGCCAGCCGGTGCATCCCGCCGCGCACGTGCCAGACGCCGCGCCGCTCGGCTCCCAGATGAGGGCGAGCAGGGCGGGCGCCTGGGACGGCAGGCCGCCGACGTAGGTGGCATAGCGGGCAAAGAGCTGCGCGAGCGCGGCTCCGAAAAGCTGCGGCGGAGCAGTGCGGCGAGACTTTGGTGCGGGGCCATGTCGGGGATGAGGGCGGGTTGGCGCAAGACGGTTCGCCGTCATTTGCGCCAGGTCGGTGCGGCGGTTTGCATCATCGGGGCATCGAATGCGTCGAAGAGCCGCTTGGTGCGGT